>CAUZOD010000059.1:0-12668 GCA_963581115.1 Phycisphaerae bacterium
CAGCTAAGCCGCCGCGCCCAGGCATCTGATGTGCCTGAGAATGATCGCAACCGGATCCTTGCTCCCCTGCCCCGCAAATCCACCGACACCGGGAGCAATTGACGTTGAGCCATCACGAACAATCCCTTGATCCGGCCGACACGCAGCCCCTGGGATCGCGGGTTTGGCCCGCCTACCGGGCTCTGGTGATTATGGGCCTGATTGGACTGATCGTGGCCTTGGTTGCGGCACTGATTTCTGAAGACAGTTTCCGCCAAGGACTCCAACGCTTCGCCTTCGCCTACCTGTTGAGTTTCGTGTTCGTACTGAGCATCGCCTTGGGGTTGCTTTTCTTCGTCATGATTACGCACCTCTTTCGAGCCGGCTGGTCTGTTCTGGTTCGCCGTCCGGCGGAACTGTTTGCCGCCAATATGCCGGTGCTACTGATCATGTTCCTACCGATCCTTGCTTTCGTACTGGTCAATAACGGTATGCTCTACAAGTGGGCTCAGCCGCTAAGCGAGATGGGTGAAGTAGCGAATGGTTCAAAACATGCGGCTACGAACCACCAAATCATTCTGACCGCCGATGTTGAACATGGGGCATCGACGACGCCGCATGGCAGGCCCAACCATGACAGCAATGATCGCACCCGCGTCGCCCCTCAAGACATCGGGTACATCTCCGGCAAACGGCCCTGGCTGAACATCCCGTTCTGGATCATCCGTTGCCTAGGCTATCTGACAATCTGGTCAGCCTTTGGTACCTGGTACTTGCGGCATTCCGTGCTCCAAGACCAGACTGCTGACCCCGCACTGACCAACAAGATGGAGCGGGCGGCCCCGGCCGGAGTACTAATTTTCGCTCTGACTATCACATGGGGAGCCTTTGACATCATCATGGCCCTAGATCCAGTGTGGTACTCGACGATCTTCGGTGTGTATTTTTTTTCTGGTTGTTTCGGCGGAGCCATCGCCACACTGATCCTGACGCTCATGGGGCTGCAAAAACTGGGTCAGCTACGATCGGTCACCGTCGAGCATTACCACGACCTAGGCAAGCTTCAGTTCGCTTTCGTCTTTTTTTGGGGCTACATAGCGTTCAGCCAGTTCATGCTGATCTGGTACGCCAACCTGCCCGCAACGACCTACTGGTTCGAAAACCGCGGTGCTAGTACTGCCCAGGGCGCGACCAATGGTTGGACCTGGGTAAGCCTGCTCCTACTATTCGGGAACCTGTTGATCCCATTTGCCGGACTGCTCAGCCGACACGTCAAGCGCAATCGCAGGGCACTGGGGTTCTGGGCCATCTGGCTTCTGGTGATGCACTGGGTCGATCTCTGGTGGCTGGTGATGCCTCAACTGAGCCAAGATGTCAAGTTCCCCCTTGTTGAGCTTGCAGCAGTAGTTGGCCTCGCCGGACTGTTTCTGGCTGGTGTGGTCCGCAAGGCCTCTGTACATCGCCTAGTCGCCTCCGGCGATCCTCGGCTCGGTGAATCCCTCGCCTTTGAGAACATGTAGGCATAAGAACCGTTATGACCGAAGAATACGATCAGAGAATGAATCTCCCGGCACTACTGACCATCACGGCAGTATTTGTGATTTTGGTGCTGGTGTCGGTGGTGGGAACGCAGGCTTATTTCAATTATGAGAAGCGGCGGATCCACTGGCGGCGCGTCGTCGAAGTGCCCAATGATAAGTTGATCCAGCTGAACCAGCAGCAACTGGAGCAGATCAACGAACCGCCCCGTTGGATCGATCGGGAAAATGGCGTGGTATCGATACCAATCAACCGTGCAATGCAACTGTTCGTCGACAGGCACTCTGGTCCTTAGGTGCAAATGGATACAGGAAGATCAATTACGTTGCGGCAGTGTCCATGCTTTTTTGCGGTGATCATTGGTGTCATCGTTTTGGCAACGGTCACATCGGCATCACCGCCTGACCCCGAAGCGGGACGACGCGCCCAAGAGTTGGAGGGCCTGGAGGTTCTGGAGCATCTAGGAGATACCCTGCCACTGGATCTGGAATTTACCGATTCCCAAGGCCGTATCGTCCAACTTGGTGACTATTTCCAGAACGGACGGCCCGTAGTGCTAAACCTAGGCTACTACCAGTGCCCGATGCTGTGCGGCCTGGTACTCGACGGACTGGTGCACTCAGCTTCGAAGATAAACTGGACGCCCGGAAGTGAATACGCCTTGATTACGGTCAGCATCAACCCGAGCGAAACCGCTGAACTGGCCGCGGCCAAGAAACGAGGGGTCATGAACTACCTCGATCGGGCAGACGCTGAAACAGGTTGGCATTTTCTTGTCGGTAATGCCCACAACACCGCCGCCTTGGCAGAGGCCGCTGGCTTTGGCTACCGATGGGTTGAATCCCAGCAACAGTACGCTCATGCTGCCGTGCTCATGGTGCTGACACCCGAAGGCTCGCTGTCCCGATACCTGTACTATGGCAACAGCCCCGACGGTGAGGCGTTCGCGCCACAGACGCTGCGATTATCGCTGGTCGAAGCCTCCGACGGCCGAGTGGGGTCATCGTTGGACCACGTGCTGCTGTGGTGTTACCAATGGGACGCCAGCCGCGGTGACTATAGCTTAGTCGCCAGGAACCTGATGCGGCTGGGCGGTGCAATGATGGTCGCGATCTTGGGCTTGGTGATCGGACTCATGCTGTTCCGTGAACGGCGCCGCAGGCACTACGGGACGATCGAACGGTCCCCGTATGCGCCCCCTGAAAACGCCCAGGATCCGGCGATCGGCGAAAACCTGCCAAGAACAGATGAGGACTGACACACAAGGTTAAATAGGATCGGATTGGGATCGGGAATGCTAATAGTGCTTGCACAGACCCGAGGGATAGGAATGCCGGAGCCGGTGTCGACCTTTGCGTCAGAGGTCGACTGGCTGTGGAATTTTGTCACCATCGTCAGCGTCTTCTTCACCGCGCTCAACCTGGGCCTGATGGCGTATTTCGTATACCGGTACCGACAGAAAGATCGCAATGACCTGCCGCATGGCCAGCATCACAACACGACGCTCGAAATCACCTGGTCGGTAATTCCATTGATCATTGTTCTGGCTATTTTCGTCTGGGGATTTCGTGGCTACCTCAGCATGGCCACGCCCCCGGCCAACAGCCTGGAGTTTATGGCCACTACATGGAAATGGGCCTGGGAGTTCACCTATCCCAATGGATTTAAGACCAACGAATTGCACGTGCCCGCAGACAAGCCGATCCAGGTCGTTCTAGAATCACGCGATGTGATCCACGCGTTCTACGTACCCGAGTTTCGTACCAAACGGGATATCGTTCCTGGACGATATAACAAAATCTGGTTCCAGGTCGACTCAGAACCGAATGGAGTCGCCTTCAATGGCGCAATTGAAACTGAAACATTGCCTGACGGCAGCAAGAAATACACCGATCATGGGGCCAAGAAGTACCGACTCTACTGTGCTGAATACTGCGGAACCAACCACTCCAAGATGCAGGCTTATGTGTACATCCACACGCAAGAAGGTTACAACGCCTGGCTGGCGGCAGCCAGCAACTGGCAGGAAGGCCTCCCCCCAGTGCAGGTCGGTCAGAAGTTGTACTCGCTCAAGGGCTGCAATACCTGCCATTCACTTGATGGATCACGCGGAAACGGACCATCATGGAAGAATCTGTTCGGATATCCCCAGATGCTCAAGAGCGGCGATTCAAAGGTCGCCGACGAGGCCTTTATTCGCCAGGCCATTCTGGAACCGAACTCGCAGGGGATCGTGGGCTACCAACCGGTCATGCCCAAACTAAACCTGAAAGAAAGTGATGTCAGTGCCCTGATCGCATTCATTAAATCGCAGAGTGACAAGGGGCCTTACCCCCAGACATCCCCCGCCTTGAAAAACGGACGCTGAACAGAGCCAGGAACCACACACGCAGAATCAGGAACAGTTGTACGATTAGAGGCATGCACGCCCACGAGGTTTGGGAGTCACAGTATATGTCCGCTACCCCCCAATCGATCCCAACCGACATCTTCGGCAAACCCGTCAACCCGCAGAAGGGCGACAGCTATCTGACGCACGACCGCGGGATTCTCTCGTGGTTGCTGACGCTCGACCACAAGCGTATCGGCCTGATGTACATGGTCGTGATCCTGGCCTCATTCCTGCTCGGCGGCATATTTGCCATAGTCTTGCGCACCATGCTCGCTATGCCGGGGGCCAACCAAGCCAATCACGCCAGCTATACCGACGAACAATTGGCGCAGATCTCTGTCAACAATGACTTCTACAACCAAGCGTTCACCCTGCACGGTGCAGTGATGGTATTCATGTTCATCATCCCGGCAATTCCGGCAATCTTGGGGAACTTCGTCCTGCCGATGATGCTAGGCGCCAAGGATGTCGCTTTTCCCAAGTTAAATCTGCTGAGCTACTACTGCTGGGTTGGTGGAGGATTGTTCTTCGTCTGGGTTTTGGGTAAAGGAATCCTCAACACGATATTTCCCGGCATGGTGGAGTTCTGGGGCAGCGGTGGCCTTGATACAGGATGGACGTTCTACACTCCCTACTCCACGTCCACCGGCACGGCTGCCACTGCGGCGGTGGCTGGAGTATTCATTCTCGGGTTCAGCTCAATCCTCACTGGCGTAAATTTCATCGCCACCATCCATACACTACGGCCTAAGGACATGGGCTGGTTTCAGATGCCACTGTTCGTGTGGGGACTATACGCCACCGCCATCATGCAGGTGCTCGCCACGCCAGTCTTGGCCATCACATTGATGCTGCTATTGGCGGAGCGCATGCTGGGAATTGGCATCTTCGATCCGGCCCTTGGCGGTGACCCCGTACTATTCCAGCACTTTTTTTGGTTTTATTCTCATCCAGCAGTGTACATCATGATTGTACCCGCAATGGGGATAATCAGCGAGATCATGAGTGTCTTCAGCCGTAAACGCATATTCGGATACGCATTTATTGCCTGCTCATCTGTCTGTATTGCGATTATCGCCTTTATAGTCTGGGGTCACCACATGTTCACCTCGGGCCAGTCTGACCTGCTCAACGCCATTTTCAGCTTCCTGACCATGAGCGTGGCGATCCCTTCGGCGATCAAGATATTTAACTGGCTAGCAACCATGTACAAAGGCGCGATTGTGCTCGAAACGCCGATGCTCTACGCGATGGGGTTCATCTGGCTATTCACCATCGGCGGGCTTACCGGTGTGTACCTCGCGGCACTATCGATTGACATGCATGTACACGACACCTACTTCATCGTAGCCCACTTCCACTACGTCATGGTTGGGTCCATGATGTTTGGGTTGCTGGCTGGAATGAGCTACTGGTGGCCAAAGATGTTTGGCAAGATGTACCATGAGGGCTGGTCGAAGGTCGCAGCAATTTTAATTTTCGCCGGATTCAACCTGACTTTTTTCATACAATTCATTGCAGGTAGCTTGGGAATGCCGCGGCGCTACGCGACCTACCCACCCGAATTTGCAATCTATCACCATATCTCCACGCTAGGGTCCTACATCCTAGCAACCGGCTTGTTTATTGTGCTGGGTGTGTGGATCCATTCTCTGGTCCGAGGTCGACCGGCACCGGCCAATCCATGGGGCGCCAACTCCCTGGAGTGGCACACCAAGAGCCCTCCGCTCCATGCCAACTTTGAAAAAACGCCACTGGCAACCGATCCGTACGATTTTGATGACTGGCGATGGGATGAAAATGTCGGTGGCTACGTCATGAACGAAAACACGCATCACGAGGAAAAGACGGCTCAAACAAAATGAACCGTTAGATGTCGCGCCGTATAAGACGTAATCAGGACCGAGCATGAGCACCGCAAACGCCAATCACGCGCAACACTCAGAGGATGTCCGCCAGCCTCAACTGGCTCACCATTTCGATACACTGGAACAGCAATACTCCTCAGCCAAGTTGGGGATGTGGGCGTTCCTAGCCACTGAAATCCTGATGTTCGGCGGCCTCTTCTGCGCCTATGCAGTCTATCGTGGCACCCATCCCGAGGTATTCCTCTACGCCCATCACTTCCTGAACACCTTCTGGGGAGCGTTCAACACCGTGGTGCTGCTCGCCAGTTCTCTGACCATGGCATGGGGCGTACGGGCCGCCCAACTGGGCAACAAGCCGCTTCTGGTTCTCATGCTGCTGCTGACACTTGTCGGCGGGTGCTCTTTTATGGTCGTCAAGTACATCGAATACAGTGACAAGTGGGAGCACGTCAGCCACCATGGCAGCGGTTCCTTCAGCTTGTTTGCTGGCTCCCGAAACGCTTTCTACACCGAGGAAGGTGAGTTCACCGACCCCACTGCAGTAGGCCAGGCGGTCCGGTACGGCGAGTCAAAGCAACACCACGACGAACACGCGATTGCACATACGAACCAAGCGGGTGACCTGCACGATGCCCCGGCCAAAACGCTTGAACACCAGAGCAAACATGCGACCGAGCAAGGGCACCAAATCGTTGACGCAACGGCGGCCAAAACCCTCGATTTCAAATCGGTGCAGACCCGTCCAATGCCAACTGATCGCTCCGACATCCGCCGGCCAGCACCTGCCCCACAAGGGCTGTCAGAGGCCTTTGAACATATCGGAGGCATCCCCGCACCCTATGAAACCTTGGCTGACGCTGGCACCGGCCACTCGGTCGTTACCTGGGAAGACCTCGATGATCGGCAGCAGGGGCTCGTGTCCCAATTTTTCCAAATCTACTTCATGATGACGGGCCTGCATGGACTGCACGTACTGATTGGCATGGGCCTAATCACCTGGATTATGATTCGAGCCTTGCGAGGCGCGTTCGGGCCGAGTTATTACACACCAGTCGACTTGGTGGGGCTGTACTGGCACCTCGTAGACTTGATCTGGATCTTCCTATTCCCCCTGCTTTATCTGATCCACTAGACCACCGAATCGCACGGCTGACCACACCGATAGAAACTCCTGCCATGCCCCAGATCCACGCCGACAGCCCTAGCCACGACGAGCCGCATGCGGTGCCGCTGCGAATCCTGTTCGCGGTCTTCATTGCCCTACTTTTCTTCACCTTTCTCACCGTGGCCGTTACCTGGGTGGACCTCGGCAGTCTGAATCTCTGGATCGCGCTGGCGGTAGCGGTGATCAAGGCAGCAATGGTCTGTCTTTACTTCATGCATCTAAGATGGGACTCACCCTTCAACGGGTTCATCATCACAATTTCATTCATATTTGTGGCATTGTTCATTGGTCTGGCCCTGCTTGACTCAGTGGAATATCAGCCCAACTACCAGAAGCCCTCCATCGCCACTGATACCGGCGGAGGCTGACCATGGCAACCGACGACGAACAGGGCGCTAGAGACACTGCACAGCACCACGTTCCAAAAACTGCGGGCAACCTTGCCATGTGGTTGTTCCTGGTTGCGCTAGGAGTACTGTTCACTGCTTCACTGCTGGGCTATCTGCTGATCAATTCCATGATGCGCCGGCCCCGACCAATCCTGCTCGACGGTGAGTGGAGCATGCTGGCACGCGAGATCCCGCCGATCCACCTGCCCCCGCTACTATGGCTGTCAACCATTATCATGATCTTCTCCAGCCTGGCGGTGCACCGGGCTCTGGTTCATATCCGGTACAAGCGACACTCGGCGATGCGCCACTGGATTACCATCACGCTCCTCGCTGCGATAATGTTCATCGTCGTGCAGACACCCAGTATGTATGTCCTGATCGGCGAGCACATGGCCCAACTGCCGCCGGTGCCCAGCTTGGACAAGCCGGCATTCGCTACCCTCGGTCTGATCGCAGCACTGATCGCCATTCACGCACTACATGTACTCGGGGGTATCGTGCCCTTGGCCGTCGTACGCCACCGGGCCAATCGTGGCCACTACGACCATGAGGATCATGGTCCCATTCACTACCTCGCCATGTATTGGCATTTTCTCGACGTGGTATGGCTGGTCATGTTCGCTACCCTGCTACTGAGCCAATAGGAGCCGGTATTTCACCGAACTTCCATTGCACCCCCGAGTTGGCCAGTGGCTTCTACCTCGCGATGTGAAGATGACTTGACCCTTGGCAATGATGGATTGCGCCCAACGGTCGCCCCAAGCAAACATCAGCATCGCCAAGAGATCATGATATGACCGCCCTCGGAGCCACCTAGCACAAATACCATCGAACTGTTACGCCAGAAGCAGAAACCAGAGTCCACACCATCCCGATGCCGGGAAGTGCACTCGACTCTAAAGCTGGCCCTCAGGGATTCGAACCCCGACTAACTGGACCAGAACCAGTCGTGCTACCGTTACACCAAGGGCCAACGCCAGAATCCTAAGACCGAGGTACACACCGGTCAAACCGGATCACGATTGGCTCCCGGAATGGTGCAAGGCGTCGATTACCTCACTGCGATCCTTGGCACCGAATAACGATGAGGCACTAACCATCACGTCACAGCTAGCGGCCGCAGCAGCTACGGCTGTAATTGGATTCAGCCCGCCGTCCATCTGCACCCGCGTCTGATCCCGAACGCGCCGAGCCAGCCAGCGGGTCTTCGAAAGCGACTCTTCGATGAACGTCTGGCCAGATCGGCCGGGATGCACGCTCATTACGAGCACTAGGTCCAGATCGCTTAAATAGGGGTCCAGGCCCGCGGGAGCGGTCTCGGGATTGATTGCCATTCCAACCGACATGCCGTGGCAATGAATGCGATCAATCAATGACTTAGTATCAGAGGGAGTCTCGGCACTGACCTCCAGATGAAAGGTGAAATGGCTCGCACCTGCATCAGCAAAACTGTCAATGTACTCGGCCGGCCGTTCCACCATCAGGTGCACGTCAAGAAATACCTCTGGTAGATGTCGACGCAGAGCCCGGATCATATCCTGCCCCATCGTCAGGTTGGGCACAAAATGCCCGTCCATAACGTCCAGATGCAGAAAATCAGCGCCTTGGCCGAGCACCTCCTGGCACTCCTGGATCATGTACCCGAAGTCCGCCGAAAGAATCGACGCGGCCACCAACGGTTGCCAAGGCTTGTCGTTTAGATCCAGCATACTCGCCAGTCTAACAGGCCCCGAGCCACCAAGACCTGAAGGGGCTAAGTGAACATTGATCACTGTATCCACAGTCACCGTATTGCAGTAACACGCTCGGCAATGGGATGCGCACGCCGGGTATTCCATACCTCGATGGCTTGGTAGTTGTCGGGAAGGTTTTTTATCTCATCGCCCTCGTGTGCAATACCTAGATCGATAACACTGATTTTTCACCGGTTATCGAGCACATCAACGCTGGGAAATGTTTCCCCTTTCAGTATTTCCAGACTGGCACCTCCTCCGGTAGAAACATGGGTCATCCGATCAGCCAAGTTGAATCGCTCAATCGCTGCTGCGCTATCACCTCCACCGACAATCGACACCGCATCCTGCAAAGTACCATCGGCCATTGCCTGCGCCACCTCCCGCGTACCCGCATCGAACGGTGGCATTTCAAAGACGCCCATCGGACCGTTCCAAACCACGGTACGAGCCGCACGGACAATCCGTCCAAAACGCTTGGCAGTCTCAGGGCCGATGTCAAGGCCCTCGTATCCGTCAGGGATCTGCCCACTACTGTATATCCGCTTGCAGCAGTCGGCCCGATATGCATCGCCACAATGAACATCGACCGGTAGGAGCAGCCGCTGGCCGCTGCCTCGAATCAATCGCCTCGCCAGATCTAGCTTGTCACGCTCGACCAGTGATCGCCCGATCCTGCCCCCCTGGGCCAGGGAAAAAGTATACGCCATAGCACCACCGATCAACACGTGATCGCAGCAGCCCAGTAGGTTCTCAATCACGGAGATCTTGTCCGAAACCTTGGCCCCGCCCAAGACCGCTACCAATGGGCGTTGCGGGTTGGTGATTACGTCAGAAAGGTAGCGGATCTCCTTCTGAACCAGCAAGCCCACAACCGCGGCGCGACCGCCTAATTGCTTCATTGCCGCAGGTACTGCAAACATCGATGCATCCTGCCGGTGGCAAGTCCCAAATGCATTGTTGCAATACACATCCGCGAATGCTGCAAGCTGGGCAGCAAAGGCTAAATCGCCTTTCTTTTCCGCCTTGTGAAATCGCAGGTTTTCCAACAAAATCAGCCCGCCGGGCCTCAGTTCCTCCACCAATGAGTTCGCCACATCACCTATGCAGTCTGGCGCCATTGCGACCTCCCGGCCCAGTAAATCGCCAAGACGCCCGGCAATCGGTCTTAGGCTGTATTTGCGTTCCAATCCCTCTCCGGAAGGCCGCCCCAGATGACTCATAAGAATGGCTGATCCACCACGATCGAGCACATCGCAAATTGTTGGAAGGGCCATGCGGATACGCCGGTCGTCCGTAATCTGATCCCCGGCCAGTGGCACGTTAAAATCAACGCGAATGAGCACCCGTTTGCCTGACACGTCCACGTCCGAGATCGTCTTCTTTTCCATTACCGAAAACCCCGAGTTCTTGGTCTGGCCTCATCATAGCTAACCGAATCATCCCAAACATGACCCGATGGAATATGCAACGAACCGTCGCTCAGAAACACCAACGGTGAAGCAATGCCACCCCAACCTACCCTCGCGCCAATCATGACGAGCCAGAGAAGAGCGATGATCGGTGCCGAAAAAACAGTCGGCCCCACACCCCGCGCAACCTAGGTTTGTCGCTACACTCTGATGACCCATGCCCTCTGATTCCCAAGAACATTTCGAAAAACTGGTCAATCATACCGGTGCAAATTGGATGGAATTTGGCCCATCAAGTGGTGATCAGATGATCCCAATTCCCAGCGACTTCCACGCCTACGAAACCGAGTACGCCGCGATTCGCCGCCGGGTAGGAATCATGCTGCTACCACAGCGTGGACTTCTGGAACTGCGAGGGGCCGATGTCAGGGATCTGCTCCATCGGATGTTAACCCAAGACATCTGCACAATGACGAGTGGCCAGAGCCGACGAGCCCTGCAGTTGACCCAAAAAGGACGGATCCTGTGTGATCTCTACGTGCACTTTGGCGACTCTGCCACGTGGCTCGAAGCTGATGCGTTTGACCTGCCGGCACTGCGATCGTTGCTGGAGTCACGCCTGTTTTCCGAAGACGTGACCATCGAAGACATCACCCGCCATCAGCACCAGTTCGCGCTGCACGGTCCCGCCGCAACTGATCTGCTGCAGAAGATGACCCGAGATAACGTAGATCTCGCCGCGAATTCGCCGGGAACCCACCATGTATTCGCCATTGACCAGAACAACGTGACCGTAACGCGTCGGGATCTCTGCGGTGTATTGGGCTTCTGCCTGATTGTGCCAAGCACAGGAGCCGCATCGTTGTACGAGCATCTGCTGGAGGCCGTCGGCTTTGAGCCCGATGCGATGGCTGACCCCATGACCGAGCCCCACGCCACTGCAGACTTGGCCGAGCGGCGACGACACACCCTTCGCGGGCGGCCCGTCGGCTGGCTGGCGTTCAACACCGCGCGCATCGAGGCGGGCACAACGATCTTCCATGTGGATTACGGAACCGACAGCCTCCCCGCCGAAGCCGGCTCCGATTTACTCGCAGAGACTGTCAGTTTCACCAAGGGCTGCTATCTCGGACAGGAAATCGTAGCCCGCATGCACAACCTCGGACACCCTAAACGCGTACTTGTCGGCCTCCATACAGATAGCAATGTCCTACCCGTGGCCGGCACCGCCATCTTGCCTTTGCAACAACCGGATCCACCATCCGACAATGACGCCGTGATCGGAGCCATCACTAGTTCCACTGCTTCTCCTATGCTGGGCGATCGCCCTATCGCATTCGCAACGATGAAATGGGGTCATCACCAGGAAGGCACGCCGGTGAGCTTTCAAGCCCAAGGAACTAGGGTGCAAGCCACGGTGTGCAATCGCTGCTTCTATCGCGGTCTCCACAAGGCTGATGGCTGAATCGCCCTGTCTGACAGCAACGTAACCAAGCCACAGGGATGCGGATTTCTGTGACACAAAACGGTTGATACCACTGGATTTCGCGCCATGCCCTTGCTGCAATTTGCGCCCCACAAGGTTAACCACGGAAGTGATCAACCCGATAAGACAGAGGTCAAACCCCGTTTGCCCTCGACCCAAGAAGGACCGATCGCATGCTCCCCCATGGCACGGATATCGAACAGAACGGTCAGATCGTCACCTGCCAGATCAGAAGCCCCGAGGTGGCTCACATTGAAATGCAGGAACTGATCGACGCGTGCATGGACAGTGTCCGCAACAACAATGCCCGCCACTTTATTTTCGACTTAGCGGAAGTCGAGTTTCTGGCCTCTTCGTGTATTGGCGTTCTAGTCTCGTTTCTGCAGGATATCGAACACACCAAAGGTCGTATCGCCCTGGCCAACTGCAAAGAGAATGTCCTCTTTCTATTCAAGGTCACGCGACTCGACAGTGTCTTTTGCATGTACGATGACGTGCAGGAAGCGGTCGAATCCTTCTAACCCACGTTTGTCGCCACTCACTATTGAGCGATGATATTTGTGTACTATCGCCCTTCCAGAAGCCGCAGGCCTAAGAAATCGCTAAGTTCAGGAATGGCTTCGACCTTCTTGATCACGATGTCAACATCGTATTCAAGGCGTACGAACTCTACGTAGTCATCATGCAGAATCGCATAGGAAG
>CAUZOD010000060.1:0-12649 GCA_963581115.1 Phycisphaerae bacterium
GTCCGGTTCAATAGCCTGGCAGGGGATTCGCGAGGCATGATCTTCGGTGATCTGAACAACTTCGGATTGCACGTTAATTACTGGAACACACTCATTCTGAACTACTCCTGGTTCAACACCGAACTGTCCACACACGAATCCATGGGGATCCCCGTGAAGCGGCACGTGATGAGCGACCAGTGGTCGCACATCGCAGTGGTGGTGGAGTATCCCCGGATCCGTTTCTATAAAAACGGCGAACTATTCCACGATGCGTACATGCCCGTCTCAGGCGTCCGGAAGAGATTCAGCATACCGAAGCGGATCGGGGGCTGGGATGACCGCTGTGCACCCATTGACCTGGACGAGTTTCGGCTGTACCGGCGGGCACTTAGCGCAGCGGAGGTAGCAGCGCACGCAAAAGGGAAAGAGGTCCCCCCGGGTCAAGCCCACGAGCTGGCCGTAGAACCGTACTGGTACGAAGACACCTTGGCCCTGCGCCTGTCGTGCAAAGGGCTGAACTATGAGAACCACACAGCCGAAATGACCCTGCTCGATGGGAACGATGAGCCGATGGTCGCTGCACAGAAAACGGTATTGGCCGAATCTTCCGCGGGTTCCGGCCGTTACATGACCACGGTGCGATTCCCACTGAACGGTCTGGAAGGTAGGTCGCTGGACGGCGTGGCCCACATACTCGACCCCAATGGCGCATTGGTGAAAACCGTGTATCGGCACGCATACCTGAAGAAGCCGGAATGGGTCCATACCCAGGAAGGCTATTCGGACAAAGTCCTGCCGCCCTGGACACCGGTGGACACCTTAGAGAAGCCTGACGGCACGGTTGAGGTCCGGATCTGGGGACGGCGATACGTGTTCGGGGCAACGCCGTTTGCCCAGCAGATTGAGACACGTGGAGAAAATATTCTGACCTCGCCAATCACCCTGAGCGGCCGTGCGGACGGCAAACCCATGGTCTGGAAGGACGGCCGCACTTCGCTTAGGGATGCCTCTGAAACTGCAGTGTCGCTGGAACAGACATCCACCAATGACCATGCGACGGTCAGGGTGAATGCGAGCGTGGAATACGACGGCTACATGATTTTCGACTGTGAGGTTAAGGCCCGACGCGACCTGTCCGTGGAAAACCTGGTCTTGGAGATTCCGCTACGGGCGCGCCACGCCACGCTCTGCCATGGCGACAGTGTCTATCCCGAAAACCCCAAGATTCCCATGAAAAGATTCCACACCGGCACGGTCAGTGCCGATCTGTCATTCCGCTTCAGTCCGAACATCTGGATCGGCGATGAGGAACGAGGATTGTCCTGGCAGGCGGAGTCTGATGAGAACTGGCACTATGCTGACAAAATGAAAGCCATCGAGATTCTTCCACGCAGTAACACGACCATCTTCCGAGCCAACCTGGTGGACGTGCCCACACCATTGGCGGCTGGCGAGGCGCTCCATTACAAGTTTGCACTGCTGGCCACGCCCACCAAACCCTTGCTTCGAGACTCCTGGGACCTTCGGATCGCCCGGTGCGAACCCTATGGCCGATCTCTCTCCGCCCCGGACGAAAAGGTTCGCGGCAAACCCGCAATTCAGTTCTACCGGGAAATGGGCATACGACATCTGTTTACCACCGAGTGCGACATGTGGCCTTATCCCATGCCAATACATGAGCGGTATTCCCGTTTCCTGCACCGGCTCAATAATCAACTCCATGCCGCCGGTCTTACAAATGACAGCTATATGATCCATGAACGCTTTCCCACCATGGCGCCGGAGTTCAACCTCCACGGCCTTCACATGTCGAAGCGGCCGTTGCATCCATATTATCCCGGCCCCGATGCTCCACCCGGCAAGCGGCGCCCGGGTCCGGTGGGAATGGACTACGGCGCCGATTCCCAGATAGTTATGGAGTACTGCGCCAAGAGCAAGGCCGTTCAGGATGCCTACGTTCATGCCTTGGCCCGGCGGCTCGATGTGTATGGCGATGGCGGCGTTTATCTGGACGGAACAATGGATCTGTGGAACGACCCCTGCAAGAACACTTTACATGGATGCGGATATCGGGCTGCGGACGGGTCAATACAGTGGACCCATTCCCCCTTCGCCGTTCGGGAGTTCATGAAACGGATTTACACCGTGGTCAAGCAGAGAAGGCCCGATGGTATCATCGATCACCACTCCTGGGTCATAAATCCAGCAGGGCTGGCCTATTCTGACATGTTCTGGACCGGGGAGCGATGGACTCATCTAAGGGATACGGGAGCGAAAGACGGATATATCTCAGCCGAACTGCCGCTGGACATGTTCCGCACGGCATTTTCGGGCCACCAGCTCGGTGTAGCGGCCGAGACAATATCGTATCGGCTCGGCGGCGGCCAAGGTACGGCCGACATGAAAGTAGCGGCGACTTCGTTGCTACACGATATACCGGTTCGGCCCAGCACCCCCGGCTTCGATCGGCTATATCCAGAGGCACAATCATCGCCGCACAAGAGCTATTTCGACCTCATATCGCAGCTCTGGAAAATTCGGGATCAATTCGGTGCCAAAGAGGCCGAGAAGCTGTTCTACTGGAACAACCAGGAATACGTGAGCGTATCGCCGGAGAAGTGCTACGCAACCTTGTTCCAGCACCCGAAGAACGGCGTACTCGCCTTCATCTCGAACCTGCGGCGCGACGCGAGAGAGGTGTCCGTGGAGTTCAATCTGGACAAGCTTGGCCTGCACGACAGCAAGCTCGAGGCCTTCAACCCGTTGACCGATGAAGCCGTCGCCATGACCCCCGATGGCAAGCTCTCCGTACCCCTCGGCTCGGAGCAGTGGGTCTATATTTGGCTGCGGCCGGCTAAGGGTCAATAGCACATGTGATGTGTCGCCGAAGAAAGAGGGAACACCCCTGTTGCACAGAATGCAACTGACATGTATCGGGCTTGTGGTATCTGGATTGGTTCTCTGGGCAGCATCGCCTGCTACTCGTGCTGCGGACGCACCGCCAGATCCTTCGCTGATACTCCACTACACGTTTGATCAGGACTTAGGAGATCGAGCCAAGGACCTCAACCCCCACGGCAACGACGGAAAGATCGTCAATGCAAAGGTCCTAGAGGAACTTGACGGCAGACAAGGTGTTTTGAGCTTGGGAGACAAGGAGTCCTTCCTTGACTGTGGCAATTCCGACTCTCTGAAATTCAGCGGGGATATGAGCCTGGAGATGCGAGTGCGATTGCACCAGTCCCGGAAGAATGGCAACACCATTCTGTTTGGAGACACCTCCCGCAACCGTTTTTTTCTCACAGTGGGAAAGGCAGCGTGGCAACTACCGGAAGTGTTCACAGAGGCGGAGACCGATACATTGCTGCTGTGGTACCGCAACGGCCACGAGACCATGATCCTGCCACTGAACCGCAACGTCCTCAGCGAGCAGTGGTCGCATTTTGCAGTAGTCGTCGAGTATCCCCGATGCCGCTTTTACCACAACGGCGAATTGATCCGGGATGCCTACATGCCGATCCCAACCGCCCTGGAAACCCAAAGCAGTTCGAAGCGTATCGGCGGCGGCCGCTCGCAGACCCTGCCGATGGATCTGGATGAATTTCGAATGTACCGGCGAGCACTGACCACGGAAGAGGTCGTAGCACACGCAAGGGGCGAAGAGGTGCCACCGGATCGCGCAGAGGAACTGGCAGTCGAGCCTCACTGGTATGACTAAACCGTCACCCTGCGTCTGTCGTGCAAAGGCATGGACTACAGCGGCCACACGGCGCAGATGTCTATGCAGGATGGGAGTTCCTTCGACGTAACGGATCTTAAGAAAATTGACTTGGTCGAAGTCCCTGGAGAATCAGGGCGACGCGTGGCAATGGCAAAATTCCCCCTCTCGGGCCTGGAAAACAAGTCACTGGATGGCGTAGCCCGTCTTCTTGATCCCAATGGCCGCCTGGTCAAGACCGTCTACCAGCATGTACACATAAGGAGGCCAGATTGGGTCGATACCCAGGAGGGATATTCAAAGAAGGTTCTACCACCGTGGACTCCGGTGGAAGCACAAACGGAACCCGATGGCACGGTAGATATCGGTGCCTGGGGATGTCGGCATGTATTTGGCACCATACCGTTCCTTCAGAAAATCGAGTCCAGTGGCGAAGACCTTCTGGCCGCACCCATTGCTCTTCGCGGTCGTGCCGAGGGGCACGCCTTTCACTGGAAAAATGGCAGTACCCGACTCACGGCGCATTACCCTGACACCGCATCGCTTGAACAGGTCTGCGAAAGCAATGGCGTGACACTCCACGTAAAAGCCAGCATGGATTATGACGGTTACATGATTTTCGACTGTACCCTTCAGGGACAACGCGGCCTGACCATCGAAATCCTGCAACTGGATATCCCGCTTCGAACACGGTACGCAACACTCTGCTTCGGCCAAGGCGTATATCCGGAAAAGCCCAAGATCCCGATGAGCATATCCCACAGCGGGGCAGTACCGGGCGACCTGGGCTTTCGCTTCAGCCCAAATATCTGGATTGGAAACGAACAGCGAGGGCTGTGCTGGCAAGCCGAATCCGACGAGCACTGGCACTACGCCGACAAGCAAAAATCGATTGAAATTCTTCCTCGTGACAAGGTCACCCACTTCCAGGCCAATCTCATCAACCTGCCCACCCACCTGGCCACGACCAGAAGCTTCACTACCGGTTCGCATTACTGGCCACACCCGTTAAACCGGTGCTTCGAGATTCCTGGGATCTCCGGATCGTGAAGACCCATGGCGGAGACTTTCAATTACCAGAAACGGGCACCGATGGTCTGAATCCGAAACCCTTGCTTCAATCCTACGTTGCATACACAAGATATGGCCGTATCCGCTGCCCATGCACCAGAAATATTCCCAAGCGGTACATCACTTGGTAGATGGCGCCCACGGTTATGGAATGAAGTTGCACCAATACATGATCCACCAGCGATTCCCCCCCTGGCGCCGGAGTTTGAACTCCACGGACTCCACATGTTGAATCGCCCGTTGAAGCCCTATGGGGGCAGAGCGATAAAGTTTTGCCCCAAAAGCAAAGCTCTCCAAGATGTCTATGTTTCGAGCCTGGCACAACGCCTGGATGAGTATGGCGGTGATGGAGCTTTCCGGATGGGACGGGGTTGATTGTCCCCTGCAAAAATACGGCGCACGGATGTGGATACCGCGACACGGATGGCTCGATGCAATCCACCTATCCGGCATTTGCCAATCACCAGTTCATGAAACGGATTTACACCGTGCTCAAGCAACGACGGCCTGACAGCGTCATGGACGTTCATTGCTCCTTTAAACCAAACATGGCCGTCTGGGCCTACGCTGACATCATCTGGACCGGGGAGCACTGGTACCACCTGAGGGATGTGGGTGCGAAGGATGGTTACATATCGGCGGAGTTGCCGCTTGACATGTTTCGGGCGGAATTCATGGGACACCCGATCGGCGTGGCGGCTGAACTGCTGCACTACCGGCTGACCGGAAACAAGGATGCAGAGCCGGCCCTCGAACCGTTCGCACGGCTATTGGCCACATCACTGCTACACGACGTCCCGATCCGAATCCGCGCACGTGACACTGGCTACTTCAAGATGATGCGCAAGCTCTGGAAAGTCCGAGATCGATTTGGTGTCAAGGCGGCAGATAAGCTCTTCTGCTGGAACAACCACGACTATGTCAGCCTGTCGCCTCAGAAGTGCTATGCGACGCTGATGAAACACCCGAAGAACGGGGTTCTCGCCTTCATCTCTAACCTGCGTCAGGATGCGCAAACGGTGAATATTCACCTCCAGTTGGAGAAACTCGGATTGCTTGGCACAAAACTCGACGTTTTCAATGTGCTCACGGAAGAGCCTGTGGATATGACGGCCGATGGCAAAATCTCCGTGCCCCTCGGCTCGGAAGCATGGGTTTACGTATGGGTCCGCCCAAATGGAAGGTAAAGGCTGGGACAAACGTTGGGCCCAAGACTTTTTGATCGGCCCGAGGACAAAGCGCTGGAACCGGGCCGAACATAAAACCGCGTGAGCAGAAGATGAGCCACTGAGCGGCCCCGGTGGTTCCGGGGCCGCTTGGACCATCTGTGCATGATCTGCATTCGGACATCAGACCCTGCCCGGACAAAGTCACTTATACCGATTCAGTTCCGCCAACCCGCCATCTGCCAGCGTGACCCCCCACATACCACCGCGATTTGAGGCCCAGTCTCGAACCAAGGTCCTGCGCACGGCGCTGTCCGCGAACAACATGTTGAAGGTCCGGTTGTGAATCGGGTCCAGAAAATGAAATGGCGGACTGCAGTTGAACACCCCGGCTCCGGAGTCGGGGATGCCGTCGAAATCAACATCCACCGTCAACGCCCAGGAACCACTGGCGCCGGGGTTATATGCGTGGCTGGAAGAACGACTCGTAAAATTGGTTGCGCCGTCGGCAATCAACCAGACCTCGCTGGGAACTTTTTCCAGGATAGCAGAGTTGCGAAACGCGGTGTGGGTGGTCTTCGTCGCATAAGGCAGGTGGAAACCAAACACCGTCGGGTAGTGGACCAGATAAGTCTGCTGGCGATACTTGTTCCAACTTGGGCATGCGTTGGGCACCGGCCCATACACCTGTGAGGGACACGACATGAATTCCAATCGCTCATCTGGCCCAACGTATCCAAACCGCCACGGCCATTGGGGATAATCACCTTCCGCCTGGTCTGGATTGTGCTTACCCATGTAGGGGGCAATCACCTGATGCCAGAATGGGAAATGGTAGTAGCTACCGAGGCTGGATGCATAGGAATAAGGTGGCAGCATTCCGTCATAATCTCCGCCGTAGACTTGAAGGGCGATGCCCGCTTGTCGCAGATTTGATCCACAAACAACCGTCCGAGCCTCCTCTCTCGCTAATTGCAACGCTGGCAACAAAATTGCGATAAGCATCGCAATAATCGAGATAACCACCAGCAGCTCGATCAGGGTAAAAGCCAAACGTATCTTTTTGACGTTAATTGGAGTGCTGATCATCAGTAGAGTTCCTTTAGATCTTAACCAAACCCTACGCGTTCCTGCTCACTAAAGCCAATTTTGATTGCATAGGAATTCAACCTCGCCGCGAACAGAATGGGATCCGAAACAAAATCACCGCCCAGGCAACGGCCATCGCCCCGCGAATGCCATTCGCCACCCGTGACCCAAGCCCAAATCTCATACACAATCGACAGGGGCTGCATTGCCACAGTGCCCGTACCAAAGACAGCCACTGAATGAACAATTCGCAAGCGTTCCAAAAAAATAACACAGTAGCGGCCAAGTGCCGCAAACGGCGCGATTAGGACGGGCCGGAAATGGTATCGCAGGACGGGCCGGAAATGGTATCATACGTCCGGCCATCTGGAAATGGTCTCGGCCGAAATTACAGGTAGTGCGTAACTGGCTGTATATCCTGCTTGTCTAGTGCCCACTGTCAACGGTGAAATTATGAACACACATGCTTCCATCCCTAGTCGTTACGTGCTCGGTATCGTCCCCATCGTCATCATCACAGCCCTCGTATTCCTGACGGGCTCTTGCGCATTTAGAAGTATCCCCGCCGGTCACGTGGGTGTTGCTACCCTGTTCGGTAATATTCGGTCCCAGCCCTATGGGGAAGGCTTGCACTCGTTCGTTAACCCGCTCTATCGCTGGACGCTATATGACTGCCGGCAAAAAACTCACCAAGAGCATGCCGGTGTGCCCAGTCAGGACCAGTTAACCACCCAAATCGATGTGTCGGTGCAATACCGACTCCAAGGCGACATGGCACCTCAGGTTCTCGGTGAAACCGGGACTGCCGGGCAGGCCATCACTGTACATCTTATACCCAAGCTACGAAGCTTGCTGCGCGAACAAGGCAAGAGCATCGTCCGCGCTGAGGATTTCTTTCTCGAAGAGACCCAGCAACAGCTCCAGGACTCATTATTCAGTGGCCTTTCGGAGTTTCTTACTCCCAAGGGCATCTCGGTCGAAGCCGTGTTGCTTCGCGACATCAATCTACCACAATTCATCACCAAGGCTATCGAGCAGAAGAAAGAACGAGAGCAGGCCGTGGAACGTCAGAGGGCAGAACTGGAACGATTCCGGCTCGAGCAGCAGCAAATTGTTGCCCTGGCCGAAGCCCAGAAAGATGCCGCTGAACAAGAAGCTGATCGCCGCAGGATGATCGCCGATGCCCAGGCCTATGAGATCGAAAAGATCAATCAGGCCATCGCCAATAACCCTGCCTACATTCAACTCGAAGCGCTCAAGGCGCTAACCGAAATATCCAAGGACCCAGCGTCCAAAATCTACTTCCTCGACTCCAACAGTCCCATGCCCCTGCCCCTGATGAATATCGGCGATCCGACGCTGATAACGCCGCGTCAGCGATAAGCGTGGGCCAAGAATGCTCCTGACTAATCGCGATTCATCGCGAACCGGACCAAAGGGATTTTTCTCGTAGACGTTATTTCCATGGGAGCGCACAATCGGGCAAGGGAAAACGCCGATCCCATCTGTGAAGATCGTGGGCAACACTGCCAATTGCAATCATCGAAAGTCATGTGCGTCCCTTAAGCCCAAGTGAAATAACCCGACCATGCCACAAGATCTCTTCCTCGCAATGGCCGTCAGCCGCCTCGCGAACGGACCAGCCTCCATCCGGGCCGAAGCTTTTCACCGGCCATCTAGAGTCCCATGTATCTCGCCTTATGCGGCCTACCTCGAACCGAATGCCATGTGCCGGATAGCCAAGATGCCCAGGCAGATCTATGGATAGGCGGCAGTTCCTCTTTCACTGAAAGGCTCTTCCCCATTCGTACCGCCCATGGCCGAAAACCAATCCATGCCGACCTTCCTCGAACTCCCGGCCAGTACTTCAACGGGTAGGCCGCCGCGAATTCGTGTGTTGCCGGTGCCCTATGAAGCCACGGTGTCCTACGCACCAGGGACGGCCCATGGACCGCGGGCAATACTCGATGCATCGTCCCAACTCGAATTGTACGATCGAACATTCGGCACTGAACCCTGTGAGATCTATGGCATCGAGACCCTGCCTGCCTTCGTCATCCCAGATGGTTCGACACAAGAGGTCACCCAAGCGCTGGCCCAGTGGATACAGCCGCTAATCGAGCCCGAACGTCTGCTTGTAGGCTTGGGAGGCGAACACACAATTACGGTCGGCCTGACTCGCGGCACGGCGAGGGCACTGGCCAAACCGATCACCCTCGTACAAATCGACGCCCATGGTGACCTGCGTGACCAATACGAAACGGAGCCGTACTCGCATGCCTGCGCAGCACGACAGCTCCTGGATAAAGGAGTGATGGAACTGGTACTGATCGGAATTCGCTCGCTGTGCACTGAAGAAGTAGAGTTCATATCCGCCAATGACGAGCGAGTGCATGTTCACTTTGCCGAGGACATGCACGGTGACCCAACCGGTATCTGGCGAAAAGATTTGGCGCAGCAACTCAAGGGCCGCCAGGTCTATCTGACGATCGATGTCGATGGCCTCGATCCATCGGTCATTGCCGCCACCGGAACACCTGAACCAAATGGGTTGAGCTGGCAGCAAGCGGTTGACGCCATCGACACAGTATGCCGGGCAGCCAAGGTCGTGGGCCTGGACCTCGTCGAACTCGCCCCCAGACCAATGCTTCACGCGGCCGACTTTGCCACTGCCAAGCTGGCTTATGTCACCATGAGCCACATTGCCCGGTCACGCGGTTGGCTTGCATGACTGGACCTACCCCGTCGACGTATACAATCAATAAGATCCACGGCTTGTACGGTGCAAGCGACATGCAGTTGCTCATGGTCGCCCGTACCCTGAGGTGACTGCCGTATACTGTTTTTCTTTCCCAGTGCAGATCCACTTCGTCCCCGATGTCGCTACCGACACCTGCTTGCAATGGATCCGGTGAAAGATCCGAAATTGGGGACGCCCCGGCGAATAACCTGCAGATAATTCGCTACAGTTGCACACGATGCAACCTCCCCGACGCCTCTACGCAATAACATGGTTGACTGACGCCGGTTCCATGCTCACGGTGTTCACGATTACCCGGATCCTGGCTGATCGGGATATCGCGATGACCTACGTAGGACTGCTTGGAGCTGCGTACATGCTAGGCGCATCGGTGGCCACCATGGGGACCGGGTTCATGTCGGATCGCCTAGGCCGTCGATCGATGATGGCACTGGCAATGCTCATGGCGCTAATGGGCACAGTGGGCTGTTTTCTCTGGATGGACCGGATCTGGCTCTTAACCGGCTGCTACATAATGACCGGTACGGGGGCCGGGGGAGTCTATCCGCCCCTGATGGCCTGGCTGACCCGCGATGGCACAACAAAGGCAGTCAGGTCCGTCAGCAATGTGACCCGGCGATTGTTTCTTTTCTGCCTGTCATGGAACTTGGGCATCGCCTTTGGCCAAGCTGGCGGCGGCGCTATTTACGACGGTCTGGGACGACAGGGGCCGCTACTGGCTGCGATCTTGTTGTTCCTATGCAATCTGCTACTGCTGCTGACACTGCGAGGGCCATCGGGTGGGGATACCAAACCAGTCAAACAGGTCGATCGAGAGAACTCGATGGACTTCACCCGACTGTGCTGGATTGCCAATGTCGGTGGCACCTTCTCAATGAGTGTCATCTTCCACCTATTTCCCCTTCTAGCTGTAGACATGAAATTACCCGCTGACCGCCAGGGGTTGCTAGTCGGCCTGACACGACTGGTGGTGGTGGGGATCTACCTGGTCATGCACTGGACCCAGTTCTGGCACAGGAAATTTTGGGTCACCGTCGTGGCCCATATCAGCGGGATTGTGGGGCTGGGAGTGATCGCCATGACTGCCAGTGAACCGGGATTGATGCTGGGACTGGCGGGACTGGCCGTGCTCGTTGGCTACAACTACTTCGCGAGCCTTTATTACAGCACCACTGGTAGCAGCAACGCCAAACGCGGATTCGCGCTGGGAATCCATGAAGCCACGCTACTACTGGGCGCCGCTTCTGGAGCGGCATTCGGGGGCATAACAGGAACTGCATTGGCTTCTGTTCGAATTCCATACATACTCGCCGCAATGGTCGTTGCCACAATGCTGACCATACAGATCGCCCTGTACCGGCGATCCATGACAGTGGACCGTGCATCGGGCCTGGAATAACAAATCACCCCTCTACTCCTGGCGCTGCCGTCGTAAGTGTTGTGCCAATGCTCTTCGCTACAATAATCGCCAAAGAGGCCGTTTACAGTAACTTGCGATAAAGGGAAGAGAACCCCGCCATGAACCCTACCACGACAATCAATCCGGAAGATCAGATCGGCTTTATGCATATCGACTCGACGGATTTTACGTCAATGTCCCAAGCCCAGAAGATTCGTTCACTCGAGGTGGAAGGCTACGCCGTATTTCCACAAATCCTTGATTCCAACCGCATTGCTCGAATTAAGCGAGAGTTGTCCAATGCTCCGATGGACCATACCAGCTACAGCGTCAACCAGACCCGATCAACCGAGCAGCCACAATGGCTCAGCCAAGCTGTCGCGGAATTGATTGGTTTCCCGCCGATGATCGAGTTTCTCACCGCAATGATGGGACCCGACATCGTCTTCACACGGGGGTTTTTTCAGCGCACGCTGCCTGATACCCCGGGAATTTCAATGCACACCGATGGTCAACCACACGGATCAGATCTGTTTGGATACGAGGGGAGTTGTCCACGACTGCTGCGTGTACTCTACTACCTGGACGAACTGACACCGGCCCGCGCACCCTTTCGGCTAATCCCAAGATCACACCTCTCGTTTCATGCCCAAGCCAGTCCCTACGTGCGTTACAAATCGCATCCGGAGGAGATCACCATTGTAGCCCCTGCCGGTTCCGCCGTGGTTGTGCCATCCATGCTGCTACACGGCAGCCATCCCAACACGGACACCCAACCGCGGGAGTTGGTCCAGCTGGGTTACCGCCCGGCATGGGCAGGGCCAATCCAACCGGTAGACGAGTGGGATCCGCAATACGTCACCAATGCACCCAAGGTCGCCCAGCCCTTCCTGAAAAGCCTGAACACTTCGGAGGCCAGCTGGGTCCAGCCCCACAAACCCCAAGGCATGAAGACCGAGGCTCCAGGAATCAATCCCAGCCGCTGGGACGACCCGTAAGCACAGATGCTGCCTATCTTTCTCCGCATACACTTAAGCAAAAGGATGTTGGAATGGACCATGTCAACCCTACTCCCCATATGTCGGCTCCCTTGCTTCTGACGTGCCTGTTCGTCTGTGCACTTCTTACTCAAACGCATGCCGGGATGGAACCTGGCCTGCTGGCCGAGTGGAATTTCGCTGAAGGTCAAGGGCACATCGCGCACGACACCAGTGGCAACGGGCACGATGCTGCATTCCACGCCACGTGGGTGCGCCAAGGTGATGACTTCGCGCTGCGATTGAATGGTCGGAATGACTACGTGGACTGCGGACCAAGTACAAAAATAGGCGTGGGTGGACCGGTCACCCTGGAGACATGGATCAAACCAACAATCAAAGCCACCGCCGAAGCAATCGTTCTGGGTGAAGGCTTCTCAACTTTTGCATTGAGCTACTACGTCACTGAAGTTGGCGCATGGTACA
>CAUZOD010000061.1:0-12617 GCA_963581115.1 Phycisphaerae bacterium
CGGTTGTTGCGGGGAATGGCGGCGCCCCTTTACGACCGGTCTGGCACCGTGGCACGAAAGGGTAATCGTTTGTTTTTACACCTGCGGCGATATCCGGGAAAACGACCATTCCGTATCGCCAACATGCACAATTATCGCATTGAATCGGCACGGCTGTTTGATACCGGCCGTAAACTGACAATCAAGCGATTGCCGACGGCGGATCAGATCGATGGTCTGCCGGCCCGTTCGCCGGATCCAATCGCACCGATTGTCGAGCTTCGCGTCTGCAACCTGTCAAGGTCACGCTATGGGCAGCGGTGTATCGGCGAACCCAACCCTGATACTTTGACGTAGCATTTCAACAAGCGACAGCATGAATGCACAGGCGTGAAATAGGTGACCGCCTGATCATGCGATCTGTTCCCATGCATCAAGCCGTTCATTGAGTCGGCAGAGGTAGTCGGATTCAATAGCCTCCTCGATGAGGATGTATCCATTCACATCGTATCGGTAGAGTTCTTCCGGTATCATAGCAGAGCCCCTATGAATACATCACATAGGATTTATCCGCATGCTACTAGATCTGGTTCGGGTGAGGACAAATGGGGGATTAGGATTCCCCGCTATTTTCTTGTAATACGTGTTGTGGCTTCCATAAGGAACAGGATCTAGATGAATAAACTTAATTCCGTTAATCCTGATAGTGGCGATCATCCTTACGATCTTCATTCTGAAGAAGAACTCGCTCAAGCTTTCAGTCGCGCCCATCACCTAATACGGTATGATGCCGCACCTCAACATGCCGGAACTGGCTAGTGAGGAATCTTGGAATGAAATATATTCTGTGGGCGATCGGGGCTTTTCTGCTGGTTACGCCGGTCGTTACAGCGGCGCAGTGGCATGACACGTTTTATCAATATCGCGTTCCGTTGGTGATTGAGGTAGATCGATCGGGATGGCAGCGGTTAGCGATAACTGCGGAGCAGATCACAACGGTGATCAACCGGCTAGAAGAAATGCCCTATCAGCCGATCTGGTTTGGCTACAACCACCTCAAGGTGGTTGTGGTGGATCAAGCGGGCGATACGCTCAACCGCCAGCTCCAGGCAGGGTTCCATCTGGTTCCGGCTGGCCCTGAGCTGGTTGACCCGAACGTGGTAGGGCGCGATGAAATGATTGAGGTGCCGACTGAGCGGGGAGCTTACTATCTTCTGCGCTACACTTCTGAGGGTGGCGGCATGCAACCGGCGCACAACTACCGGCCTATTTTTCCGATCGGCCATGAATTGCGACCTCATGAATACGAGGTCTCACATGAGCCTCGCCTATTACCATTGGATCGCTCACAGCGGGAGCAACTTCTTCGTTCCGATGGGAGTCCACTTCGGCTCGACATTGCTGGCCGGTTTGTACGACCACTCAAATCTATTTCTGTTCACAAGGTCGAGATAGAATTTCTAGCCAATATTACGGAGGTTGGCCGCCATTATTGGATGCTTTACTATCAGCCGATCAATGGCCACAATCTTGCCTTGCCACGGCAACATCACGAAGAAATGCCCGATCAATCGGCCCGAATTATCCGTCTGGGAGCCGGGGAAAAATACTTGGGCAACACGTCATACTCGCTCGACGCAGGCTCGACCCTCAGCGTTTGGTTTGCAGAGACAACTGTAAAGTTGACACCCAGCAGTCCTGCGCCTGCCATCGGGCGCCCAATGATCTCGATCACCAGCGCCAGCAACGAAGCTCAATCATTTCAACTGGTTTTGGGTGCAAAAAAGCCAGTCCATGTCACGAATGTGTCGGTCTCGTTACTGTCATCCGGGCCGGCTGTTATTCCCAAACAATACATCGAAGTTCAACAAGTCAATTATGTTCCGATCATTAAATCTTCGTACATCTCGCCTGTGCGATACATAGGCCTGATGGGAGATGCGATGACAGCCTTCACCCCTACGCAATTGGTGCCGATGGACGGCAACCTGGCCTATTGGATTACGGTTCGCACCCCGGCGGGCACTCCAGCGGGATTTTATATGGGGGCCGTTCAGATCACCATTGGGAGCGATGAGTCCGTGTCCATCCCATTGGAACTGGAAGTCTACGGATTTGAGTTGCCAGAATATTCACCATTTCGCTCGTCAATGGGTGGCGCGCACATTACCAAGCCCGATACACCTGACAGTAAGTGCGTGGCCGATTACCACCACGTTTCTTCAAAGCAAGACATCCGTAAACTGGCCCGGGCGTACTACGACTTGATGGCGGCCAATAAATTTACCCCGCACAATTGTCTTCAGTATTCGACGATTGGTCTCGAGTGGTCGCCGCCGCCAAAAGGGTTCAATGTCAAGGCGCCGGGAAACTATTTCAAGTTGTACGATTGGGATTTTCGCGAGTTTAACCAAGACCTTCGCCACTTCGTCGATGATCTGAAAGTTAATGCATTTACTTTGGTCCACACCAATCCGAGTGTGATCACGATGTTCAAGCACCTTCCGGGCAAAGCAGTAGATGTATTCAACCGTGCTCCGGGGCACGTGTCTCTTGCTTGGCAGATATTTCGTGAGGCGACTATTGTTGGATACGATAAGCGCGAACAGGATACCTACAGAGAGATTTCGAAAGATCAATTTGACCATCTGATTGCCGATTTCTACCACACGATCGCGGCGAATCTTGAGACACATGGGGCTTTGGACTATGCCTATATCCAGGTGGACGAAACCGCGTACAGAGGATATGACGTACTGGTAGATTTCATGCAGCGGCTCAAGTCTGATCCGCTCACGGCTCGAATCCAGTTCGCCTGGACGATCCAATCTCCAGGTGGATTTAACTACAAACAGGCTCAAAGTGATGAATATGCGTTCAACGGTTTGCTTGATATTTACGTCCCCGAGATCAATGAGAACAACCACTTCTGGGAAAAGTACTTCTTTACCGATTATGATGTCTCGCCTCATCGGGAGAAATTATGGAACTACGTTACTTACACCACGCGTTCGGCCATTGATACACCGGGGGTGAACAATCGCAGCATCGCGTTGGAAGTGTTTAACAACGGCGGTAGCGGTTACTTGCAATGGGGATCTTTCCAATGGGATACCATGATTCATGGGGAAGGGCTTAGTGACAATCCGTGGGTTTCTCCCTACACGCGATGGAGTAACGGTGCGACTGCATATTTCTATCCACCACGAAAAAATGGGCCGGCCAGCGAACCAGATTTCACCATTGTGCCGTCGGTGCGCGTGATGACCTATCGTGAGGGTGTGGACGATTTTGAGTACGCCTGGTTGTTGGAGAAACTCGTGGAGGTTGCCGAAAAGCAAGGGCGCAATGTTAGTGCAGCAGGAGAGGTCCTAAATGATATTGGCCGGTTTTTTGATAGCACCGTTCATTGGTCACAGAACGATGCGTGGTATCTGGATCTTCGTGAGCGGATGGCCAGGGCGATCGTCGATCTGAAATCAGAAATTTGATATCGGATAGAGATTGCAACTTATTGGCGTTGCGCCGATTCTCAAGCTTTATTCTGCAACTTGCGCGGAAGCATCTGGCCGACCAAGGTCCCAAAAACTCGACTGCTAACTTATTCACAAGATGTTTTTGGTCGATTATTATCGCCAGATGGCCAGTGTGCGAGTCACCATGGCGGTATGTGCTACCCTGACGAACGCGGCGGTGTGCGCAGGATTTGTGCCATTGCCGCCGACTGGTGGCAACGCCTTATTGCCTGAAAATGCAGTTGCGTCGCTGGCCCTGTTGCAGAGACACGGGGACGATGCCATCTTGCGCGTCGAGTCGCTAGATCCGGGTGAACCGTTTTCGACGCAAGCCGTCGTGGAAATGGATCCGCTGTCCGGCTTAGTCGGTGAGGTTGCCGTGGCGGTTGAACTGGAGGCCGGGGCCATGCGGGGTGACGTGATGTTGTTGCGCATGTGGCTGCGAGCTGTCGGAGGTGTGGGTCAGGCTACGGTGGTGGTTCGACCGGAAGACATTAAACAGGTTCCATCGACGGCGACCGCCTGGCAGACTGACCGATCTGGTTGGCATTGTGTGAGTGTGCCGTTTGTGGCTAAGACCCAATTACCAGAGTCGACAGCCCGGGTTGAACTTCAATGTACATCTAGCCAGGTGCTGGCGATCGGTGGGTTGGGGTTGACCAACTATGGCAAGGATCGATCATTGACTCAACTGATTGGTGAGATCGGTCGTGGGGAGATATTGGTGGAGGTGACTGATGCGCAGAATCGGTCTATTGCCAACGCCAAGGTGGCAATAGAGATGACCCATACGGCATTTGGTTTTCCGGTCAAGGTCAATGAGCCAATGTATGAAAGTATTTCCGTCAGCCGTGGCCCGTATGGTGCGCCGCATCTCGTGGCACTTAAGCCACTCGTTGGTCAGGAGGTCATGCTGAGCGATCTGCCGGCTCATGCGGTGGTTCGGGATCTGCTCCCGGGACAGTCGCGGCACAAGGGCGGACAGGATCTGATATCCGGTGTGCCCAAGATCTTGCGCCAACTCAGGAGTGTTACCATTGAACGCGGGGCTCGTGAACACCCGAGCGGTGGGTTTAGTTTTGCGGTGGACCGACCGGTGCAGGCGTACTTGTTCGTCCAAGATCGGGGGCATTGCTCGATCGACAATACCTGGCATCGCACGCCAATGTCGGCCAGTTGGACCAGCAGCAATTGGCACTTTACCGATCGGATCTTCCAGCGGCGATTCAATGCCGGTCAGATCGAAGTTCCCACGCATGATGGCAGCACCCAGCCCCAGTGGTGGACCCGGCATAATGGTCGCACCAATGTCACGGGGATGTTTTCGGTTAGCGGCTATTTCGGCGAATATTGTGTTCGCGTGGTTGTAGCGGGTGAAGTCCGTACGGTTGATGCCGAGTTGAATAGTTCGCACGTGGTGGTGAGTGTGCAGATGGATTAATCGAGATTTCGGCTGGGTCACGATGCACTATGGTCTCACTTCCAGAATCCGAGACGGGTGGGTCGGCGGGGCGATCTCCAGTTTAAGATTGGCATCCATGCCACCTTTGGCATAAAACACGGCGAATGAATCGTTGAGAATTTTTCTACGTTATTATTGGATGCCGGGTTGCCCGATTCTATGCCGTGGAGGTATCAGTTCACCACTAACCTTTGCAAGCGTAGACAAACTTATATGACCCTGATGCGATATGGTGCCGGGGGTTTTTTTGTGCTGTACGCAGCAGTTCCAAGGAGACCAAACATGATCGTTGTCATGCAAGCCGGCGAGTCCAAGCAGCGGGTCCAGGACGTGATTGATCGCATTCAGGAAATGGGGCTCAAGGACCATGTCATCGAGGGCACCGACCTGACGGTCGTGGCCGTGATCGGTGATGACCGGAAGTAAGGATGGCACGGTACTTGAGCGTCTGTCTGGGGTCGATCGGGTCCTGAAGGTTCTGCAGCCGTACAAGATGGCGGCACGCGAAGTCCAAGGTGGGCAGACAACCCAAGTTCGGGTGGGCGAAAATTGCGTATTCGGTGGTGTGGATGTCCCGGTGATGGCGGGACCATGTAGCGTAGAGGGCGCCGAGCAGATTTTGGAAGCAGCTTGGGCGGTCAAGGCGGCAGGGGCCCACGCACTACGCGGGGGAGCATTTAAGCCACGAACCAATCCCTACTCGTTCTAGGGACACGGTGAAGAAGGGCTGAAGATGCTCGCTGCGACCAAAGAACAAACCGGTCTTGCGATCGTCACGGAGGTGATCACGCCTAACGATGTGGAATTGGTCAGTCGTTATGCAGACTGTCTGCAGATTGGAACGCGTAACTGCCAGAACTACAAGTTGCTGGAGGCTTGTGGGGACCAGGGAAAACCCGTGCTGCTCAAACGTGGCATGTCAATGACGCTCGACGAGTACCTCCAGGCAGTCGAGTATATTCTTGCTAAAGGCAATTCCAATGTGATTCTTTGTGATCGCGGTATTCGTACGTTCGAAGACCACACCCGCAACACACTGAGCCTATCCGTGGTACCGGAGATGCATTGCCGCAGCCACCTGCCGGTGGTTATTGATCCTTCGCACGGTACCGGCCACGCCCGCCTGGTTCCGGACATGGCAAGAGCAGCCGTGGCTGCCGAATGCGATGGACTGATAATCGAGATGCACCCCAATCCGGCACATGCCCTAACTGACGGTGCTCAGTCGATCGGCCCGGGGGTTCTTGCCGAACTGATGCAAAGCCTTGATCGTGTCGCAGCCGCGGTGGATCGCCGTTGCCAACCGCTCATGGGGGCATTGGATTAGGGCCCGATACGGGTCTAGGTTTGTGAGTTCTTGTGCTCAAGCAACTGCCACGGGTTGCCTGTGGGTGATTATTCATGTTGCCCGGGTAGATTTTGGAAGTACAAGTGATTACACCGGCGCCTTATTCAGCGTGGGCATACCTGGCACCACCAGAAGCCCGATGGCGGGATCACCGTCCGTAGGCTTGATTGACGTATATGCGCCATCAGATCAATCCGCCTGCTGGAGGGGGTTCAACCTGAGCTATTACCCAGTTTTGTCAGGTCTTTTCTATTGAGCCTGGATTTGACCGTTCTTTCCTCAGTTCTTGGACGCGGTTAATCTGATCCCAAGAATATCCCACGGGTCAGCGATATTAAAATCATGGCCTCCATGGTTGTCAGGATTTTTCCGGCTTGTCCGTCCACAACGGCTTATTCCCATGAGTGAAAGGATCGTTCAACTATCGGCAGAGCATTTCGAGCCGCTTGTCACGTTTCTCGATCTGGTATTTAGTGAGCATCATCCACATGACTTTCGAAACTTGCTTCCGGCGGTGTATGGTCCTGGCGAGGAACAAATGAGGTGCAACTACGCCATCATGCGCGACGGACGTATCATAGCGAACGTAGGGCTTTTCCCGATCGATCTTCTGGTTGCCGGGCTATCTCTGAAAGTGGCTGGGGTCGGGGGTGTCAGCGTGCACCCGGAGACCCGTGGCCAGGGCCTGATGTGCCAGCTAATGGATTTTGTACTCGCTGAGATTCATCGCCAGCACTTTCAGCTTTCCTATCTGGGTGGCCACCGGCAGCGATATGGATACTGGGGTTGGGACCGTGGGGGCAGTGAACTGCAATTCGAAGTGGATGCAGGCAACATCCGCCACAGCAGCGTGGATACCGATCGTTGCCAGATCCGGTTACATGAGATCTCGGACGATCATGAAACGATCGAGGCTCTTCACGCCTTGCACGATCGCCAGGTGATCTACTGCCGGCGACCAGCCGAGAGCTTTTGCCGCTTTTTACTGGGCTGGGGCCGCCGTCCGATTGTGGCTCGAGGTCCGGATGACTCGGTCCTGGGTTATTTCACCACCAGTCATGATAGTGAGCGGGTCACGGAGATTGTGACCACCAGTGACGACATGGCGGTTGCGATCGTGCGAGACTGGGTGCGTCGGCAGAATCGCCGCCTTCAGTTCGTACTGGGACCGGGGACGGCATTGCTTGCCCGGCGCCTGGGACAATTTGCCAGCACTGCACACGTGGCTGAGTCTGGCAACTGGCAGATCTTCGACTGGCCAGGAGTCGTCAATGCACTGCTGAAAGTTCATCATGCACAGCACGATCTGCCCAGGGGCGTTGTCGTGATTCGGATTGATGATGCCGATGTGGTCCTGCGCCTGGTTGTGGATGACGATGGCGCCTCCTGCCGCTCGACGGATCTGGCGCCAGATTGGACTTCGGATGCGGGTACCGCGCTACGGGTGTTGTTTGGCCCGCTGGACCCGTTGGATGTGGTGGCATTGCCAACAGCCGCGGTGGCTTTGCGCTCCTGGTGTCCGTTGCCTCTGGGATTGTCGTATCTCGATCATGTCTGATCTTCATGTTTCATCACCCCGAGGCGGTGAAACATGAAGATCATTACGCCCGGATCACATCTGCGATGCCTGCTGCACCTAGTAGCAGGCTGATCAGCCCGTTGATGGTAAGAAAGGCTATGGAGATGTGGTTGGTGCTAGAACTCCAGACCAGTGCATGTTCAAGTACGAGCAGTCCGATTGTTACCCCCACGGCAAGTAGGAAGAGTTCCGCCAGTTGCGGACTCAGGTACCACAGTCCCAGCAAGCCTACCGCGGCAGCAGCATGCAGAATCCGGGCTACCCACAGAGCTCGCTGTGGGCCCAGGCGAGACGGGATCGAGTGTAGACCGGACTGCCGATCGACATTGATGTCCTGAAGTGCATAGACGATGTCAAAACCAGCAACCCAGCCAATCACAACCAGTGCCAGAACCAGCGGCACCACGGCACCGAGATAGTTCGGTTCGATCGCGATGACGGCCGCGATCGGGCTCAGGGCAAGGGCGGCACCGAGGTAGAGATGACATGCCCAAGTAAACCGCTTGGTATAGCTGTATCCGGCAAGGTATCCCAGTACGAGCGGAGCCAGCGTAATCGGCCAGGGATTGCGATCCAATAGCCAGAATCCGCCACAGGCAACGATGAATCCAATGGCGCAGATGATTGCCGCCGCTAGCATACAGCTGGCATTTAGCCTGCCGCTGGGCAGTGCGCGTCCAGCGGTTCGGGGGTTCTCGGCGTCGAAATGACGGTCTACCCATCGGTTTGCGGTCATGGCCATGGTTCGGGCCAGGAACATGCAAAGCACGATCAGGCTGAGTTGGGTAGGTCGGGGTAGGCGATGCGCCCAGCCGGCCGCCATGAAAGTGGTCAGTAGTGCAAACGGCATTGCAAATGCCGTATGGCTTAACTTGATGTCGCGCGCCACCACTGCAGCGCGGTGGGCCAATGATTGGGTGGGGATCTCAGTGACGCACATCTTGTGGTTTCTTCTCAGCCCAGCGGACCGCCAGTGTGTGGTTGATACCGAGCAGATCCAGGCAGCGGCCTGCAACAAAGTCGATCACGTCATCGAGCGACTTCGGCAGCATGTAAAAGCCGGGATTAGCCGGCGCAATGATGCCTCCGGATTCCATGACTGTGGCCATATTGCGGATGTCGATCAGGCTCACGGGCATCTCGCGGTGTACCAGCACCAAGGGGCGTTTCTCCTTGAGCGTTACATGGGCAGCACGGTGCATCAGATTCTGACCGGCACCAGAGGCGATGGCACCGAGGCTGTTCGAGGAGCAGGGAATAATGATCATGCCGTCGTGCCGGAACGAGCCGGATGCAATGACTGCACCCACATCGCGATAGTTGTACAGGGTGACACATTCCGGCCGCCCACCTGTGAGCACCGCGATATCCACGCCTTCCATGCCCAGTTCGTCGTGTAGCAGCCGTTGGCCATAGGGTGAGACGACCAGGTGCATCTCGATTTCAGCCGCTGCGAGTAGTTGGATCAGTCTCTGTGCATATGCGGCGCCGCTGGCACCGCTGATTCCGACGACCACACGTTCAGGTGAAGATGGAGACACATCGGATCTCGGTGGGTAGGAAGACTTCTATGTTAGTGGTATAGCTGCAGCAGATCCATTCTCCTGGGATTTTTGTTAGTGCCGCTGACATTGAGCGAACCCGGCAGATCTCCACGCTGCAGATCTTTGGTCCACTCCTCGGGTCAGTTCCTGCCCGCTTCAGGCGTATGGGGTTCGGTGACCACCTTCAGTGCGATCCGGTCTGGATATACCACCAGGTCAAGTAGCCGCAGGTGTCGTGTGGAATCAATCTGCAGAATTGGCTCGATGGTCCACCCATCAAGCAACATCGCGGCGGTTTCGGTGGGCAACCAGCCACGGATCAGATTCGCCGTGACCAGAGTAGGAATGGACAGGCGCCCGCTGCGGATCGAGTCCAGCTTGATCAATGCCCGCTCAGTATTCGTGATAGAGATATGGAAAAATAGGCTAAAGATCTGTTCAATCTTGTCGCTGTGGATTTGTATTGCCACCACGATGTATTTCCCGGCGGTAGTCATGATGATGCTTGTGATCTGGGGCGGTCGCTGGTGGCCTTGGTGGATCAGCCAGCGGTCCAACTTCTGGTCGATCCACGCATTGATGGCATCGAGTTCAAGCGTGATGGTACGAGTGGCCTGGGTGTCGGTCGAGATTTCGTTCAGTATTCGGGCTTCAAACCGGTCGGCTTGGTGGCGAAGCTGTGCCGTCGGGGTTTGGGCTCGCCAAGCCTGCTGCCGTTGCCAATAAGCCGGTTCGGCTAACCACAACCCTCGGCCCAGCATCAAACTAATGACTAGTACCCCCAGTGCCAAGGCCACAGCAAGGCCGCAGCCGAGGGCGAGTCGGTGTGGCTTGGTTATGTGCATCGGCGGCTCAGCAACACATCGCCCGGGCAGCATCACCCAACTGTTGCAACAGGATTTCGTGGTGAGGAACCGCCTGAAGCATCTGCTCCAACTGATCGATGCGGTGTCGGTCACCGAGTGGGGCCTCGACGCCTCGAAGGGCAGCGTTGCCCAGAACTTCACCGGCGTCCAGGAACCAGTCGCCTGGCGGATCCGTCGGTGACGGGAATGAGCAATTTACCGGGGGACCTGTGAGGGACCGCAGGGTCCAGCTCGACTGTGTCGGTTCATTGTCGGCGAAGAGAACCTCGACGCAGCGGCGTTGGGCCTGTGCCGCTTTGTCCAGGGCAGCGGCATCTTCGACCTGGTGCGGATGGGTGATGGCAATACATCCGTGATCAATTGCCATCAGCCACGCATTTAGTGAGGTCCCAAGATCCGTTGTGCCCAGTTGGATGATCCCATCGGCAGCCCGCATCCGCCTCTGCCGTCTCGCTTCCTGCAGTGGTAGGAGAATCCGAGCGTAATTTGCCCAGTCCTCTTGTTTGTGCGCATCAGCCAACGCCTGGGTACAAAAGACATCACACGAGAAGTAGTCGGTTTGGGCCAGAGATTGACTGGCAAGTTCCATGATGTCATCGATGGTTGAAGGCATGGGGAGAAGATATCAGGCCACAAAAGCCTCGTAGATTGCCCGCACTGCAGTGTCGTAATCATCCACGTTGACGCCAACGATGATGTTCAATTCACTTGAACCTTGGTCGATCATGCGGATGTTGACATTGGCATTGGCCAGCGCTTTAAACAGCTGCGCTGCAGTTCCGGGCGTGTGGGACATGCCGCACCCAACGGTAGCGATCAGAGCCATGTGGCGATCAACCTCGATTGAGTCTGGCTTGCATTGCTGGTAGATCTGGTCCAGCACGGCTTCGAGTCGCCCATCCAGTTGGCTGTCAGCAATTACCACGCTCATTGTGTCAATGCCGGAAGGCAGGTGTTCAAAGCGGATACCGTTGACTTCAAGTACACTCAGCAGTCGGCGACCGTATCCGATTTCTCTGTTCATCAGCGCCTTCTCCACCGTGATGGCGGTGAAGTCCTTGCGCCCGGCAATGCCGGTGATGGCGCCAGAGAGCACTTCGGTTTGCTCGTCAGCGCGTACAATGAGGGTGCCAGGCGCTTCGGGACAGTTGGTATTACGAATGTGAACAGGGATACCCGCCTCGCGGACGGGGAAGATTGCTTCGTCGTGCAGCACCGTAGCGCCTGAGTAAGCCAGTTCGCGCAATTCGCGGTAGGTGATCGTCTCGATGATCTTCGGGTCATTGACGATGTGGGGGTCGGCCATCAGCAGACCGGAGACATCCGTCCAGTTCTCGTACACCGTAGCACCAATAGCACGGGCGAGTATGGCACCGGTAACATCCGAGCCGCCACGGCTGAAGGTATGGATTTGTCCGTCGGGCATCGAGCCGTAAAACCCCGGCAAGACGACATTGGAAGCATCCTTGAGGCGGCGGCCGATCCGATCGTAAGTCTGCTGTTCATCCAGTTGGCCATGTTCATCGAACCGGATGATTCCAGCTGTGTCGATGAACTCGTAATCCAGGACCTCGGCCATGACTAGGCCACAGAGGTATTCTCCGCGGCTGACTGCAAGATCCGCTGTTGAGTAATTGGCAGCGATGTCGGCGTGGACGTGTTCTAGGTGTGTGTCGATGGGCAGCTTCAGGCCCAATTCAGCCACTATCTGACGATAACGTTCGGCAATGATCTCGAAAGTGTCATTAAAGGGCAGTTGCTGGGTTGCAGTTTCATGAGACAGGTAGAGAAGATCGGTAATCTTGCGGTCCTGGTCGGTCTGCTTGCCCGGGGCAGAGACGACTACGTAGCGGCGCTCAGTATCATCACGTACGATCGATCGCACCTTTGTCAGTTGCGTGGCATTGGCCAGCGAGGAGCCACCGAATTTGCAAACCTTGATGCCCACTGCAGAGAATTTAGCGACTGGGCCGCCTTGATGCGAACGCAGGGTGCCGATCCTGTATTCCGGGAGGCCTTCGAGTCGTGACAGACAGTGGGTCGAGCTCAATAAGGCTTCCTAGAAATCGATTCTTCGTCTATACTAGCGTCGGTTTTCCGCGAGCATCGGGTTTCAAATAGAGTTAGACAGTTGTGGCATAGGAAGCCGAGCGAAGCACGCGATGCCGAAAAATCACCAATGTCGTTTAACCTTTGGATACACCCAGGGTCAGGACGGATACCGCATATGTGAGGCAGATGTTCAAACCAAGAGCCCGGGTGGCGGAATTGGCAGACGCGCCGCGTTGAGGTCGCGGTGGGATTAACATCCCTTGGAGGTTCGA
>CAUZOD010000062.1:0-12446 GCA_963581115.1 Phycisphaerae bacterium
TAACGCCGAATGGACGGGGCCCTCACAGCCACTACCACCTGATCTGGCGATCAGATTGACGTCAATCAAGAGCAAAACCATGGATCTGTTGCGACACTCCCTACTAATTCTCGTGATGGCACTACTTCTGTTCAGCGCCAACGCCTGCTCCCACCGATCCAGTTTGGTTCATCTGATTGAGCCGTCATACTCCTACGTCAAGGAGGGTGTCAATCTCTCCAGAAGCGTGGGCGTAGTCGATGCCTCATTATTGGCAAATCGTTGACAACCAGCGAAAGGTCAATAACTGTATGGGGGCGAGCTACTGACGGTTCTGATCTCGAACCTGTTCCTGATTCTTGCGAAATAGATCTTCTTGGCGCTGCTGCTGTATCTCAGGATCCGTCGCGTCCTCGAGCCAGATATTCGCATCAGTGGGGGTATAAATAACTTCCACGTCACCGGTGAAAATACTTTCCCGCAAGTGCTCAAACCGACGATGGAGGAGCAAATCTGGATTTTCACGGTACTGCGGCAACAATCGGTTAAACCGATCAGCTTCCGACTTGACAGACTGCACCATCTCAGCGCGACGTGTATGGGCCTGATTGATTACCGCAGCAATATCACCACCGATGGCCTTGCCGCCATGCTCCGGATCCATACGTAATTCCGTAATCGACCGGTTCAACTGCTCAGTCAGACGTTCAACCTCGCCCGGATGCTGCTGGGAACTGGCGACCTCGTACTGCTGAATCAGATCGTACAGATCCTGATAAGCCTCACCGGCAGTTTTACCTAGAATCTCGGCAAACTGTGTTCGGGCTTCGTCGATCAGAGATGCTTTTTCGTTCTCCGCATTGCTGACATCCTTGTAGGCCAGCAGGACCGAGAGCGGCATCTCGCTGCCGGTAGTATTGAACCCTGTGATCTGAATTCCGGTTCTCATCTCGTCGAGCACTTCTTGAGCACGCCGGCGAGCAACAGATGCCCCGGCCCGGCCACTGATCAACTCATCTGCCTCAATCTGTGCGGCCGCATGCACAATGCCACTTTCGACTGCATTACGAACGATCTGACGGGCCAGGTCCATGTCTCCAATATTTTCGACATAGTCCACAGCCCCTTCTGAGCTGACCTTGTAGGTCACCTGAGAACGGGCATGGACGATATTGGCGTCACCAGTGACCAAAGAACCATCCCGTAGCGGATTTAGTGGCCCCGCCCGGCGTACCCGATCTTGCACCGTCGTAGCCCGATCAGAGTCGCGTACCTCGTACCAAAAGGCCCGGGCGATATTCAATTGCTGCGGGGCAACTGGGATCGGCACCATCTCGCCAATCGGCGGCGGCGGGCCTATGTGCCAGCCCGGACCATAAACCTCGGCCCCGGCTTCTCCAACAATCCGCCCGAATACCAGCAGCACCGCCAGTTGTTGTTCCCGAACGCGAAAGATTCCACTGCATATGTAGGCGATCAGCAGGAGAATAATCAGCAACTTCAGAATACCGAAACTCACACGCAACGCATCAGAGAGCGAACGCTGAGCAGGGTCCAATGCTTCAATCTGTTCGTCAACCGGCGCCGCAAACGGCACAGGCTCGGTAGGCGGTGGCTCAAGCTGCGTCATACCGGGTCATCTCCCTGGCTGTGGGGCAGGTGTCAGCGATGGCACGGCCTCCAACAGGCGTGTCAGGTCCAGGTCACCGGAATCAAGGATGAACTTGGTGCGATAAGGCAAGATATTCTCGAGAACTTCCATTTTCTTAAGAAAAATTGCAAAGTCAGGATCGGCCTTAAATGCCGAATAATAGCTAGCCGCTTCGGCCTCGCCCTGGGCAACAATCTCGGCGGCACGCCGGTCCGCAAATGCCAGAATGGTGTCCTTGGCGTTCTCGGCACTGCTACGAATGGTTGTCGCCTCAGCCTCGCCCTCATGGCGAGCCTTGGCCGCCATTCGCTGGCGGGCTGTACGCATGCGAACGAACACCTTCTCCGTGACATCCTCGGGCAGCATCAGCCGTCGAATCCCCACCCTCTCGATGGCAATACCAAAATTTAGCCCGCTGCCAGCCAGATTTTCGCGCAGGAATTCGCCACATCGTTGCTCGATTTCGGCCAGCTTCAGGCGATCCAGATCAGTGTTGACCATCTCGTCAAAACGGTATCGACTGATGATTCCCTCAAGATTGCCCATCATTGGTCGCAGTTGCTGCTTCTCGGCATTGGCCACGCGCTCTAGACTGCGGAAAAATGCAATTGGATCCTCCACCCGCCAAATAAGAAAGGTCTTAATGATCACCGAGTGACCATCCTGAGTCTGCATCTCTGATAACTCGGCTTCAAGTAGTTGCAGCTTGCGCGAATAAGTGTGGACGCTTTGAATTGGCCAAGGGGCCTTCAGATAGATGCCCGGCTCACGGTAAACGCTGCCGGAATTCCGGTCGCTGGTTGTAGGATCTTCGGCACGATCGAAGGTGGTCAGAACGGCTACCTGGTCGTAACGGACCTGAAAACTAACCATGTAAAGTAAAAACACGACAACGACGATCAGCCCGATCAAAATGGTCATTAGCTTTTTCATGGCAACTTTACCGGCAGGTGAGGTTGTTCCGTAACAATGATTACTTCTGGTCTGACCCAACCAGATTGTCCAAGGTGGTCAGGTTATCCTTTAGGTCAAGCCGAATAGTAGGCGTGGAACCGCCTTTGAGGCTCAAAACGGTTTTGGGGCGGTCCGCCATTGCTTCCAGTGCCTCTAGATACAAACGCATCTTGTAATATCGTGGCACCTTACGGTAGGCGTCCAGAGCGGATTGAAAGGATTCGGCTCGGGCCCGTTCAGCAACCGCGGTCCTCCATCGCTCAGATCTCGCATCGAGAATGCGCACCGCAGCTTCTCCACCAGCCTCGTCGACCAGCAGTTCAATCTGGGCTTGTTTCCGGGACAATTCGGTAAGATCGCCACTGCCTAACTGCCGCACCGCATCCATATCTCTGATGGCTTGACTGATGGCCAGCGCCTTCGCACGCGAGCCGGCGACCTCAGCGAGCATGGCGATCGCTTCGATCTGGGCCTCCTGAATAGTACTCTGCTTCTCCTGCAAAGCGCCGATCTGCTCATGAAATGATTTGGCGACATCTCCGGCCTGCGGCGGATGTACCGAAGGAATTGTGACCAGAAGGATGTCAAACCCCAACCGCTGCTCTTCTGTAGATTCCATAATGGAAGCCCGTAACGCTTTCCCGGCCCCGATCCGATCTGTTGTCAGAAGGGCATCGATATCATGAGCGGCGAAATAGGCGCCGATCTGTCTATCGGCGATAACCATGAGAATCGCCTCCGGGTCCACAGCACTACGGACATACGCATCCAGATCCGCGATGCGATAGCTGATGGTTATGTTAACACCGACCAGTTCGCCCGCAGCGATACGGGTCTGTACCTGTTCGTCGATGGTCGGGGATGGCGCCGTGACCAGGAAGTTCTCAACCCCGTCTACTGTGTGGGGGTTGGTCCACAATGTCGGTGTGTCCTCGATCGCTTTCCCTACTGCTGAGCCTAAGGTGATCTGTTGTACCCGGTTGACGTCATACTTCTTGGCCCGGCCAATCGGCCATGGCCACTTGAGCCACACACCTGCGGGTTTGATGTCCTCCAGCTGACCAAAAATAGTGATGACCGCATTCTGTTGGGGAGGAACAAAAACGATACCCGACATTGTGATGACCACAAGGCCGCACACCAAGGCCAAAGGAAGCGTCGCCTGGGAGAGCAGGCGATAGAACCAGCTGCGAGAGATCTCAAAGCCAAACTGGTAGTTGAGGGTGTCAGAGATGATACTGCCGAGCGATTCCGGCCTTGTCAGCAGGCCCAAGAGACGGCTATCAAATGCCGGCCGAACGAACTCATCATCGCGGCGAGGCCGGTACAGGCTGAACACTAGCGTCAAGATAATCTCGATACCAAGCAGGACCATTGCCCCGGGAATGGCCACCGCAAGAATACGAAGTACGATGTCATTACCAAGATACAGTCCCCCACTAGCCAACAGCAGCAGCAGCCCGACTAAGGCATTGCCCATCAGATAGGCCGCACCCGCGCGCAGTGCCTGCCACTGCCGGACCTCGGTCATGCCCGCGATATATCGAGCCACGAGGAAAGCCACAAAGGCCATCACGAACAGTAACAGAACAACCATACCCAGATTGGCATTCGCGCGCAGTGGAGCAGAGCTCGGACCGTCGTGGCTCAGCCCATGAACGTTAAGCCAACATAGTGCAATCCCCAACGTGGCCAAATAGATCGCCACCAGCAATCCAACAATATTCAGCCCCCAGCGATAAAAACTTGCCAACCGACGACGGGCCAGTGACAGCTGATCACCGGCTTCCTGGAACAGGGCCGCGGCCTGAGCGTCACTCTCGGCGATCTGCTCAGCCTCCAGTGCTTCCTGACATTCCAGCTGGTGCTGCTTGAACAGCAGCCAGAGGGCAATCCAGATGGGCACCCCACCAAGCAGGTGCCAAGTCGCGGCGTAGATTGCCTCCGATCGGGCGTAAATGCCCAGCAGTGCCGTAATTAATGTCAGTAAGCCTTGGGCAAAAAGACCTATCAGCGCTGCGACGGCAGCACGCTTGAACGTCCTCTGGCTTTCTGTCATGTTGCAACCGTGAAGATCGTGAGCTGGAATCCCTTACGAAGCCGACACCATAGAGGTTCGGTATGATATCCAAACCTCAGCCTCTTGCGAGGCGACCGGTTGCCACGCCGCATGACCGCAAAACCCTCCCGATGGTACCAAATGCATTCTATCTTTGCACCACAAACCAGCTCCTCTCAGGTCGAAATCGGCCATGAACTGTCGCCCAAGTTTGACCAAGATGGTCTGATCGCCTGTATCACGACCCATGCCGGGACCGGTGAGGTACTCATGTTTGCCTACATGAACCAGGTTGCCTTGACCCGGACCATCGAGACTGGTGAGGTCCATTATTACTCGCGATCGCGGGGCGAGCTGTGGAAAAAGGGCCAGAGCTCAGGCCTGACCCAGCAAGTTCGGCAGATGCTGATCGACTGTGACCAGGACTGCCTGGTCCTCCGTGTCGATCTGGGGCGAGCCACCGCGGACGACCAAGTCGAAGCCTCCTGTCATGTGGGCTACCGCACCTGCTTCTATCGTGAGGTACCCGTGGGTGGCTTGCCCACCGACGGTGCGCCCGTCCAATTGCAGTTCGTCGCGCAACAGGTGTTTGACCCCAAAAAAATCTACGGGCAAGAGGACGGCTAATTGGGCAGGTTAACCGGGATACCAACAAGGTTGTCGAATCCTGTGGCAAACAGTATGAAACAAATTTTTGAAGTGATAGAATGGGTTGCCGCCGCATTGATAGCTGCAGGAGTATGGAGCTACCGTGGCATACTCGGTTGGCTCTGCGCTGGCCAATGCCGGTACCACCCCACTTGCAGCCAGTACATGCTGGATGCGGTTGCCAAATATGGCCCGTGGCGTGGCGCCTGGCGAGGCATCAAGCGGATCGGACGATGCCATCCATGGGGCATGGCCGGTGATGACCCAGCTTAGTTTCAAACGAGTGGTTTCAGCAGCTATGCAACGCAAAACTACGGACAATAAAGTGATAATCGCCTGCGACTTTATCGGTGTCGATTGGGATGAGCAGATCCCCATGATCGAGGGGCATCGGGGATCGGTCATCAGCCTGGAGGCTCTGGCCCTAGCGATCGAACAAGCAGCGCCGGCCATTGAGTCCGCAGAATGCACAATGTGCCGGCGGTCGTTGGAGCCACCGGAGAAACTCTGGCGCCATCCTGATCCTCCGGAAAATGCAAATACTGATGCTGTGATCTGTTGGGATTGCATCCAGCAGGCAGATCGGTCCTTCGCCCAGGATTCGGATATAGACTGGCAACGCCACATCGCATCGACGTCGAGATGGCGATAAGGGGCCTTCCCCTCTACAACGCCACGTACTGTAAATCTGGGGTCGGTTGTGATGAGCGATCCGGATGGTGCACATCGGTCAGCAAAGCCCCGCCGATCTCCTGGCGGACCTCAGTTGCATTAAACCGGGTATGGACCCCATGGCCACAGGCAACTGATAGATCCAAAGCGATCTGGCCCTCACATTTGGCCATCTCAATCACGGGAACGGCTTGCTGAAAGCTCTGAAGCCGTCCGTGCACATTCTCAAAAGTCCCGTCCTTCTCCGCCCAGGTTGCCGTCGGCAACACCACATCAGCGCTCGTGAGGCCGCGGCCTGTCAAAGTGTCGATCAGTACCGTGTACTTATCGCTGATCAGCGATGCGGTTGAATCGGTCACCCACTGGCTGGGGTAATTACCGGTCAGGAGAATGGCCTGCACGCCCACGGCGGCTTCGAGAAACTGCTGATGATCCAGCACTGTTTCCGTCAGGCCACTCAGTACGCGACGGACACCGCGAGCATTGGGGCACTTCTCCGCATACACGGTATATCCGCCAGGAAAGTTCTGATCCTGTCCGACACGGGGGATCGGCCCCACGCCAAGGATTGCCTGTGGATCCAGCGCCAGTGCAAGCCGACCTAATAGGAAGGCATCCTCACAACTGAGCATCGGGCTGACTTGGAGACCAAGACTGCCGCTACCACTGGCTTCAACAATCTGGTGCAACCGATCGGCGATCTGGCGATAGGCCTCGTCCCAGCCGCAGGGGTCGTGTCCAGCTTCGATACGGTGCATGGGTGTATGCAGCCGTGCTTCGTCATGAACGAATTTCCAGCCAAAACGGATCTCATCTGAGATCCACCACTGGTTAACCTCCAGATTGGTGCGAGGCTTCACCCGATAAATGCGGCCTTCGTTGTGCTCAATCGAGATATTGTCACCAGAACAGGTAATACCGTCGATGCTGGCAGTGGAAGCCAGATTCCAAACCCTCATCGACATGAGAAAATCCTTGTCGAGCAATGCCCCCACCGGACAGATGTCGATGACATTTGCCGACAAGGCGTTATCCAGCGATCTGCCGGGAAAGATATCGATCTGTTCCTCGGCCCCCCGGCCAAACACTCCGATTTCGGCAGTACCGGTGATCTCTCGCGTAAAGCGCACACAACGTGAACACATGATGCACCGATCAGCATACAGCAGCACGTGGGGACCGAGATCCTTCTTTGGTTGCTTGATCTTGACTTCATTGAATCGCGAGGTTGATCGTCCGTATTTGAAGCTGTAGTCCTGCAATGAGCACTCACCCGCCTGGTCGCACACCGGGCAATCCAGCGGGTGGTTGATCAACAGGTATTCCATCACCGCCTTTTGATTCGCAACGGACTTGGGACTCTGAGGATAGATCTCCATGCCACCGGCCGCCATCGTCTGGCAGGTGGGCACGAGCTTGGGTAACAACTCAACCTGGTTATCTTTTCGCGGGTTGGGTTGGGCTACCTCCGCAAGACAAATCCGGCAACTGGCCACGATGCTCATGGCGGGGTGGTAGCAGTAGTGCGGAATCTCAATGTCATTTTCCAATGCGACTTGGAGGATGGTTTTCTCCCCCTCGTACTCACACCGTTTCCCGTCAATGGTGATCGTTGGCATCTGAATCGTGACTCGCGTCTGGGATTTCGGGCGACGCATGTTACCGGCATCAGTGCCGCGGAGCGAACCGTTGCGACCGTGGATCTTTAACCGCACCGGTTTCGCGATGGGCCGCTGTAGGCCATCGCAGTTTGCAAGCATCCGCCGCCGTCTCTATCCTGTGCGGCCTCCATGCAGATTGCTCTGGCGATTTACTTTACGTCGGCACTTGGAGCGATAGCTGTGTGGCTGCTCATGCCCTCGGCAATAATGAATCTGCGCAAGTTGGGCGGCCTGGTCGGCTTGGCCACACTTGGCGGACTTTGGTTGTTTCTGGCCCTGGGGCCGACCTGGCAGCATCTGGGGATTGGACAAGGGCCGTTTGTCTACTACTACCTATTCAGCTCACTGGCCATCATCGCTGCGGTGCGCGTGATCTGCAATGAGAAGCCCATCTACTCGGCATTGTGGTTCGTCATGGTCGTGCTTGCAACGGCGGGATTGTTTCTGCTCCTGTCTGCAGAGTTTATGGCGTTTGCGATGGTCATTATCTACGGAGGCGCGATCCTAGTGACCTACATGTTCGTCATCATGCTCGCATCCCATGCCGGCTATGCTGAAAATCCTTCCGAGCTACCGATGTATGACCGTTTTTCCCGGGAACCGTTTTGGGCCAGCTTGGCTGGATTTCTGCTGCTGGCCACCTTGCTGGGCGTGATTTTCATTGAAGATCGGACCCCTAACCCCGATGCAGTCGGTATCAGCAATCAGCAGATCATCTTGGGCGATCCTGCCACTGGTACCGGTCCGATCCTGGGACGGCGGCCGGCGACCAATCTGGCCCATGCCATCGGAGCCAGTGCGACCACACTGCCACCGGCAGCCAAGCCTGAATCAGTGACCAATGCCGAGCGGATCGGAATCGACCTGTTCCTATCCCACCCGCTGGGTCTGGAACTGGCTGGTGTGATCTTGCTGGTATCACTGGTCGGGGCCGTAGTGATCGCCAAAACACGGGTACCGAACGAAGATACGCAAACTGAAAGTGCCGCAAGTGCCTCAGAGCATGTCAGGTCCGATCCCGCCGGGGCAGAGAACTGAACGAAGGAAGTATGCCTGAATCAATTGACAGCATGACATTGGCGCACTTCCTGATGACCGGCGCAATACTGTTCGTCCTCGGCGTCGTTGGATTCATCAGCCGCCGAAACCTGATCATCATGTTCCTCTGTACCGAGATGATGTTTCAGGGCATCGTGGTCTCACTGGTCGCCTTCAGCCGTTTCCACTCAAACGATACGGGACAGACATTCGTGATCTTCGTGCTGACGATCGCTGCGGCGGAGGCGGCCCTAGCCTTGGGATTGATCGTGCTGTTGTTCAGAAGACAGCGGACATTGGACGCCACCGCATGGAGCCAACTCAGTGGCTAGCTGATCGGGTGATAGGCCAATGCGAAAGAGGATTTCTCCCACACCACAAACCATCACACGGCCCGCCCTCTGCCGGGTTCGGATCACCACGATGCAGTTAACGAACGCGTGACGTAACAATGATGGACTTAGGACTGGCAAACTTGATTCCCTGGCTCAGTGGCATCGCCGCCGCAGCCTGCCTGTTCTGCTGCACGCGAGAAAATCTTCGACGCTTTGCCGGCCCGATCTGCGTGGGGTCAATCCTGATTGGCTTCCTGATCACCTGCGCTGTATGTGCAACGGTTCCCAGTGACGGCGGCTTTGAGGTGCGCCTTTTCTTTCGGTGGATCATTGTTGATAACCTGTCCGTCAATTTTGGGTACTTCTACGATCCGCTGACGGTAATCATGCTCTTGGTGGTCACCGGGATGGGAACGCTCATCGCCACCTACGCGATGGGCTATATGCGTGGCGAAAAGGGTTATGCTCGATTCTTTGCCGGGGTTTCGCTGTTTATTTTCGCTATGACTAATCTGGTCATGGCCGACAACTTGCTGCTGCTGTATCTAGGTTGGGAGGGAGTGGGCTTGTGCTCGTACCTGCTGATCGGTTACTACCACCAATTCCCGGTGGCAGTCAATGCGGCAAAGAAAGCCTTTATCGTCAATCGGATCGGAGATTTGGGCTTTGCCTTGGGCATCTTCTTGACTTACTTGAGCTTTGGATCGATCCAGTACGATGCGATCATTCCTGCAGCGCAAGCGATGCTTACCCATGAGCACGGTGATCTGACCACAGCTGCAATGCAGGCATTCGGCCATGCCCAACAGGCCCCGGAATCCTGGCTCGTATGGATCCCATTTCTCCTGATGTTAGGGGCGTTTGGGAAATCAGCACAGCTACCCCTACATGTGTGGCTGCCAGATGCAATGGCGGGGCCAACACCAGTCTCAGCTCTGATTCATGCGGCGACAATGGTGACCGCAGGCGTCTTCATGATCGCGAGACTGACACCGATCTTCGAATTGTCACCCTATGCCCTGCCCACGGTGGCGGTCGTCGGTGCGATAACCTGTCTGTTTGCGGCAACCATCGCCATGTGCAACTGTGATCTCAAGGGTGTCTTCGCCTACTCAACCGTGTCTCAACTAGGCTACATGTTCATCGGAGTAGGTGCCATCAGCGTCGGCGGGGTCTTTCACCTATTCACGCACGCCTTCTTCAAAGCATTGCTGTTCCTGACTGCCGGTTCGGTGATGCATGCGCTGGCAGGTACTCTCGACATCCGGGCGATTAGCGGCATGGGGCGTAAGATGCCCGTAACCAAATGGCTGATGTTCATCGGTTGTGCCGCCCTGGCTGGGGTTCCCTTTCTTACCAGCGGTTTCTACAGCAAGGATCTGATTCTTGGTGATGCCCTAGCTAAGGCGATGACGCATGAATTCGGTAGGTGGTACTTGTTTGCGGCCGTGCTCGGCCTTCTCACCGCGGGACTGACCGCTTTTTACAGCTTCCGCCTGTGGTTCCTGGTGTTCACTGGCCCAGAGCGCTACAGCTACAACGGACAGAAGCACAAACCCGATAACGAACTCGAACGGGCCATGATTGCCGTAGCAGCTGAACACCTGGAGCATGCGGGAGATGACAATCATGCCCACGAACCTCACGAAATGCCCTGGTGGCCAATGAATGCCCCGCTGGTAGTTCTAGCAGCAGGCTCCTTGGGGTTTGGGCTGATTTTTGGTCAGTGGGGCACCCAATGGATTGGCACCATGCTCGAGCATTCCACGCAGTTTGCAACCCAATCTGGGGTGACCCACGCCGCCGACCCCCACAGCGGGCATCATGGCAGCGGCCTCGATCCACACAAGATTGCCATGGTCCTGAGCATCTTCATGGCCCTAGGCGGCATCGCCTTGGCGTGGCTGTTCTGCTGCCATCGGCGTGACCTCGGCGAAAGGGTAACGGCCAGAATCCGGCCGCTGGTGACGCTGCTCTATCACAAATACTACACAGACGAATTGTACGACAAGCTCATCACCAAGCCGCTGCGAGGCCTGGCATATGTGTGCTACTACTTCGATCAACTGATCATCGACGGCTTGGTGATCCTCGTTGCGTGGATGCCCCGAGTGGCTGGTATCACGATTCGGCCGACGCAGAGCGGCAAGCTGCAGGGATACGGTGCGGCGATGGCCTTCGGACTGGGAATCATTGCCCTGCTAATCTTCTATGCCGTGACCTACGCCCAATGAATGTGAACAAGATCGTATGCAGGCCATCCTGAACATTACGAGCCCCACCCCACAGTCCCAGAGAGTGACCCTTCAAATGCCATGGCATTGCCCACGGACCTCGTACCCATGAGATACCAGGAACTTCTCATTCCGATCCTGGTGATTCTGCCCGCGTTAAGCGCTGCAGCACTACTGCTGCCTGTAGCCGTATGGAATGATCGTAAGAACATCTGGTCGTTCAGCCTGATCAGCACCGTGATCACCTTCATTATTTCCTTGGCGGTGACAATCAAATTCGATTTTTCCAGCCAAGGCATGCAACTGGGAGCTGATATCCCTTGGGTGCCCGGATTTGGACTGCACTTTTCCTATGGGATCGACTCGATCTCACTCTGGCTAGTTTTGCTAACGACCTTTCTAATGCCATTAGTCATTACCGCATCACTGAAGGCAACTTCCGGTCGCGAAAAAGAGTACTACTTCTGGCTACTCTTGCTTGAAGCAGCGATGATCGGCACCTTCATCGCCACCGACATCATCTTCTTCTACCTCTGTTTCGAATTCACCCTCATCCCGCTGTATTTCTTGATCGGGATTTTCGGCAGCGCAAATCGGCTCAAAGCGGCCAGATGGTTTTTCTTCTACACCTTCACCGGCTCAATGCTCACTTTGGCCGGTGTCCTTTATGTGGCGTGGTTTACCTCTGCCGAAAGCGGTACTTGGACATTCGCGATTGCTGACCTGTATCGCGGCGCGCAGGGAATGAGCGGAGGCCAGCAGGCATGGGTCCTTGCAGCATTAATGGCCGGATTCGCAGTCAAAGTGCCGTTGTGGCCGGTACACACATGGCTGCCGCTGGCCCACACGGAAGCTCCCACTGCGGGCTCAGTCATCCTGGCAGGAGTGCTGCTGAAACTGGGGACGTACGGACTGCTGAGATTCGCCCTCCCGATGTGTCCTATTGCGGTAATCGACTTTGCGCCGTGGATCGCCACGCTGGCCATCATTGGCATTCTGTACGCGGCTCTGGTGTGCTGGGTACAGCAGGACATGAAGAAGCTGATCGCATACTCCTCGGTATCACACATGGGATTTTGCGTCTTGGGTTTGTTCGCACTGGATGACGGTGACATCGGCGCAATTGGATCGGTAATGTATATGCTCAACCACGGTCTATCGACCGGAGCACTCTTTCTGTGTGTGGGCATGATTTACGAGCGGTTCCACACCAAA
>CAUZOD010000063.1:0-12296 GCA_963581115.1 Phycisphaerae bacterium
TAGCAGCGCTGCCCGACGTACGGCTGACACCAAGACGTCCGTTGCTAGTGCAGCGTTCTTATCACCATCTTTGGGAATGACATCTAGATAAGGGGGAAAATTGCCTTCAACCAGATTGGAACTTAATTCTGCATCATCTGTGGCAAACATGATCTGGCCGCCATCCATTTTTACGCGGACGGTTTGTTCGGCATCTGTAAACAAACGGAGCAAGAGATTCAAAGCCTTTGTGGGCACAATGGCCTTACGGGTTTCGTCGTCGGCGCCCTTGCACGCACCTTTGGCCAATGCTAGGCGGTGTCCGTCGGTCGCCACCAAGGCCAACTTGTTCTTGGTCCGTTCCAGGAGCACGCCGTTAATTGCATACCGCGAATTCTCGCGCGCCGTGGCGAAGATTGTCCTTGTGATCAGTCGATGCAGTTCGGCCACTGAGATCTCAAAGTCGGCATCGGATTCGAATTTTGGAATTGGCGGAAATTCCGATGGCGGATGGCCAAAGATCTTGAATTTTGAATCGGCGCCGGTGATCAAGGCGACGTTCTGATCCATTTCCAAGGTGAGGGTGGGATCGATGGACTCGCGAACGATCTGGCTGAACTTGTCTACAGGAATCAAAGCCTCACCAGCTTGTTGTACTTCAACTCGGGGCGTGCTGAGGCGCACCGAAACTTCCAGGTCAGTCCCGGCCGCGGTCAGTCCATCCTCGCTCGCAGTGAGACTGACACAGGTCAATGCAGGCTTGGGTGTGCGAGGCACGACCACGCCACCAACTAGGTTGAGGGACTCAACCAGCGCTGCCCGATCGCAAATGACTTTCATAATTGTGGTTCCTTGCTGGCAAGGTACCTCTTGACCGGCAGGGGAGCAACCGCCCCAACTCCACCCCAAATGGCGAGGGGGTGACGGTGATTGGCGGTATCAGCTCATCCCACAACGCTGATCTCAACCACGCGCAGAGCCACTTGGGGTTGCTAAAGGGGACCAATGGGTGACAACCCATGGAACTGAAAGTCCTATAACCTCAGTGCTGGGTATGGTATGCCACGGTTCTGTTCAGCAGCCAGCCACTCATGGATCGGGGTGAAATGTAGACACGAGCTTGGCATTATGGTTGACGTGGTTGGGTACTGAGCGCAGCGGGTTCGGCAACTGACGTCTGGATCCACCCGAGTGGCTAGTTGGATTCCCCTTGGTGCCATGATGTGCCTCAATCGGGCCATTCGGACCCACTGCATTGGTCTGGCGGCATACGGCTGGCGGTGTTTGCGAGTTTTAGCCTGCCCTAGCTGGGTTCAGACTTGTTTCGGGAGGCCGTAGAAGGGGGGGGATTAGCGGTATTCTTGCATCACGGTCAGCGATGTCTACAATGTGCGGCTCATTCCACTGGCTGGAAACCTCTGTCATGCCCAAGCAGAAATCACACAAGGGTTTGCTCAAGCGGGTTAAGGTCACCGCCAGTGGAAAGGTCCGGTTCAAGAAGCCGTGCCGCGGCCACCTGAACAGCCACATGAGTGGCAACAAGCTTCGCCAGTTACGTGGGGCTGCCATGATCAAGCGAGGCGACATTGCACGACTTGCAGCGATGCTACATCGGCCGCTGCGGACGGCTGATACCGATTGATACGGCACGCGGGGTCATTCTAAGTGCGGGCATCATCCGCCCCCGTCGTTGTGAAAGGAATTTGACATGCCCCGTGCATTAAAGGGGGCGGCCCGACGCCAGGCGAAGGTCCGCTGGTTCAAGAAAGCCAAGGGCAATCGGGGAGCTCGGCGCACCCAGTGGCGTCGGGTCAAGGAGGCCGTGGTGCGCGCCGGAGTCTTTGCCTACCGTGATCGTCGCAATATCAAACGAGACTACCGCCGTTTGTGGATCACACGGATCAACGCTGCATGTGCCCACCGGGGCATCAAATACAGTCGCTTTGTTCATGGCTTAAAGCATGCCAACGTAACCTTGAACCGAAAGATGCTCAGCGAGATAGCGATTGCTGATCCCCAAGCATTCGATTGCATTGTGGACCTGACCCAGGCTTCAACCGCCAATTCGTTGGCCTAACGGGCGGCGCACAAATGCCAGCAATGTGTTAATAGCGTGTTAGATCGCTGGTTTGCCGCCACGGCGATGCTCGGGTTGTGTGTGGTGCGGTGGCCTATGGAGAATGACATGTCCAGCCACGAACGAGAACTGGCCCTGAGTCGGGAAACTTGGCGACTATTCCGCATCCTTTCAGAATTTGTTGACGGCTTCGAAGTCATGAGCGAAGTGGGGCCTGCCGTGACCGTCTTCGGATCCTCCCGTACTCCCGAGTCTGATTCAACCTATCAGAAAGCAGTGAAATGCGGTCGGGCAATATGTGAGCGGGACTTGGCGGTGATCACCGGCGGGGGCCCGGGGATTATGGAGGCGGCCAATCGGGGGGCGTACGATTGCGGGGGTAAGAGCGTGGGGTTGAACATTGCCTTGCCCCTTGAGCAGCAGCCCAATCCCTTTCAGACCCATGAACTAAACTTTCGATACTTTTTTGTTCGCAAGGTCATGTTCGTTAAGTATGCTTGTGGCTTTATCATTTTTCCTGGCGGCTTTGGCACGATGGATGAGTTCTTTGAGTCGCTAACCCTGATCCAGACGCTGAAGATCGATCCATTCCCGGTGGTGTGCATCGGCCACGAATTCTGGGACGGATTGCTTGTGTGGATGCGTGATTGCATGTTGGATCGCTATGCCACCATTGACCAGAACGACATGTCCCTATTTAGTGTTACCGACGACGTGGACGAAGCAGTGCGTATCATCTTGGACAGTTTCGATCATGAAGCCTGGGTCGAGAAGACCCGACCGACGATTCCTGAAGTGGTTTCCGATACTACGGCGGAGGGTACACGAGCGGGGATCAACCCCCGAACTGGAATCGGGCCAAATCGCCAGTAGCCAAAACCTGTGGCGGGCTCGGTTTGCTCGTCTAGGAGGGGGTTGGGCGCATAAGTATCTGGGGGTTGGCTTAATTAGGTCTCATCAGACATACTACGGACTCAGTAGGCACGTTCAATGATCGCGCCCGGGTAATAGAACCCAAGTATCGCGTGGGCCCCATAGCCATTTTGAGCCAAGGACTGTGCGCCCCACTGGGACAGTCCCACGCCGTGGCCGTGGCCGTGGCCCGTGAAGCTGACCGTGTTTGGACCGACCCGGATCTGGATGTCACTGCTGCGCAGCTGTTTGTTGTCGGAAAGAGTGGACAAGCTGGCTTCTTTGTAATTGCATGCAAAACGAAACTGTTCAGCCATCAGGGGAAACTGCCGCAGGTTTTGATCCATGACCACGAACGCTGCGGGTCGGCCGCTACGGCTTCGCTGTGCGATCCAGATGCGGCCCACTCGGCGCAGGTCAGCGATCGGGTGTCGATGACGCTTGCCCCAGGCTGCGAGGCGCTGTGATAACAGATATCGGTCGCGGTGAATCGGCCCCCAGTGGTGGTACGGACTATCGCGGTCCCAGTTACCCCGGGGGCCTCCCCATAGCGGTCTGATATCCGGGGCTCGGTCGGGAAATACCGCTGCTGCGTCCTGAGAGCGGCCGCCATTGGCACTACTGTAAAAGGCGGGGACGATCCGTCCATCGTACACCAGCACTTGGCCGTGGGTACGTTTTACGGCTGCCAGAGCCTTTTTGTGTGTGGAGGTGCCGCCGTATACTTGGCTTGCGGTGGTTGACTCCAAATCGTAATGGCGCTGCGGCGCAACTCCGCGCTGCCAGATGGCGTAGGACCGTGCAGCGATAGCCTGAGCTTCAAAAGTAGCCTGCTTCCAACTGGAGTACAGTTCCTTTTCCAGTATCCCAGGTAGGTATTTCTCCATCGCTACGTGGTGAATTACGTCCAGGCGACCGTTCTGACTGGCTGAAGGTGCGACCACGAGCGTTCCGGGGTAATTGCGATCACCGATGGCCAGATCAGGACTGGTTAGCTTGAGCGTACTTAGGGCCCATTGCATGGGCCGGCATCCTGAAGCCTCTATCACGTAACCGTTGGCCCCGTGGGTGATGGCCAGGGGCCCATTGAATCGATGCGGTTGAGCGATGCCGACCTCATCGGCGATCGTGATAGGAACATCACTGCGAACGAAAACCCGTGGTGCATCAGCCAGCACCCGTACCCGGACGACTGGCTCGTGGTTTAGTGTTGTCAGAGGCGGTGGTGGAGGAACAACCGGCCGGGGCTGTGAACAGCCCGGCGCCAACAGGGGTACCAGCATCATCAGAAAAGGCAGCAGGCGTGCTTGCATCGATGGCGCATCCTGTAGTCAGCCTTTATTTATCGGCTCGTCGACGGCTGAGCCTGGAGATTGGCTCTGCGGTAGTAGCGGTTATGGTTGAATATTGGAACTTGCTACAGACGTGTGGGAGACCAATTGGGGCGCCGATTGACCGGTGGGCATGGCTACCAACTTCGATGAGCGACGTCATCGTTGGCCCGGATTTCTCCAGTATTTCCGTTGTAGTACCAGTCGCTAGATCCGGCGGCAAAGTCACCACCGATGACTGCTGAGCGGGTGAATGGATTGGCCGGGATTGACAACAGGTAGGGTCCATAACGGAAGCCGGGCGTGCCAGCTGGTGCCATATTGCCCAAATCGTCAGTGCTCTTCAGTAGCTAGTCCACAAAGTTGGCCAGTGAGGGGTAGCCGCTATTGTGGTGCTGTTTGTAGAGTTCCAATTGGGACCGGATTCGAAATAGGTTCATTTTGGTAGAATTTTCCCGAGTCTGGGAATCCGCAGAGGCGAATTTGGAGGACGACTAGAGTTGCGAGTATTGAGAGAATGACCACTACGAGCAGCACTTCCACCAGCGTGAACGCGCTGTAGCGTCTTGTAATAGAAGAAGTTTTGTCCATCGCCTTATTGTCCTAGTTGCTCCAACGGCTGGTGCGATTCTGGCATCCGGCGTGAGTCATGGCCCTGATCCAGCACAGATATCAACCTGCGTGATATCGACCGTTGTCAGGCATGGTATTAGGCAGCGGCGCTATCCATCGCTGGTTTCAGGTTCTGTATGCTAAAAGGTGTTGGTTGTAGCGGCATCACTGGGGTCCGCTGGCGGCTGGTTCAAGTGGGCCAGGTGAGGTAATTCATGTTTGGAATGTCGTTATCGGGTCTGGTCATGGCTTGAAACTGGCTAGGGTTGTTATGCCGCGGGTCCACATAGGGAGCCGGCGCCCAAACGCAAAATGAATACAGTGTTGGCGGCAAATATGGGCTACCTGCATCAAATCCTACTGGCTGTGCCGGGGCCGGGCGGCCATCTGCCACGTCAGTATTATGGTAACCATGCGCGAGGCAGGGATACATCGGCAGTGGCGGGTGCGGCCTCTGGAACTGCACCTGCAGCAGCAGGTTCAACCCCTTGCCCAACGGTTGGGGGTACACGCCATCGTGTCCCAACTGCTGCTGGGTCGTGGCTTAGTCAATTCAGCGGTTTGTGACCGTTTCTTGACTCCTCGACTGACCGATCTGCACGACCCAGCGAGAATCACGGGTATCTGCCGGGCGGCTGAACGGCTGAATCGGGCCGTGCATGCTGGTGAGCGAATAGCCATATATGGCGACTATGACGTCGACGGGGTGACTGGCTCGGCCGTGCTATGGCATATTCTCAGACATGTCGGTGCATCGGTTGATACCTATGTGCCTCACCGGGTCGATGAGGGGTACGGGCTCAACTGCCAGGCCATTGCGAAATTGTGCACCGATCATGACCTGATCGTTACGGTCGATTGTGGCATCACGGCAGGCAAGCCAGCAAGGGTGGCCAAGGACCTGGATACTGACCTGATCATCACGGATCATCATGCGTTTGAGCTTGACACACTACCCGAGGCTTATGCCTTGGTGCACCCGCAACTGCCCCCAGAGTACAATTCCTTGACCGAAGCTAGTGACATTGGTTGCGATTCTTACCCCTTTCCTGACCTTTGTGGCGCTGGTGTTGCATACAAGCTGGCCTGGCAGTTTGCCCGCATTCATGGCGGCAGCAAGCGGGTCGGACCACAGACTCGTCGGTTGCTGCTGGATCTGCTGAGTCTTGTCGCTCTGGGTACGGTGGCCGATGTGGTTCCGCTGGTGGATGAGAACCGTGTTCTGACGATGTTTGGCTTGGGGCGGATCAAGCAGTCTGGTCTTGTGGGTCTTGATGCCCTGATCAATGCTGCAGGTCTAGTGGATGAGGCCATCGATGCGTATCATGTGGGTTTCGTGCTGGGTCCGAGGCTTAATGCCTGCGGGCGTATGGGGCATGCACAACAGGCTGTGCATCTATTGACCGATGCCGATCCGGACGAGGCGAGGGAACTGGCCCGCTTTCTAACCAGTCAGAATGAAAGGCGTCGTTCCACGGAGCGAGCCATCTTTGAAGAAGCTGAGCAGATGATTGAGCAAGAACATCTCGACCGTTCAGATCGCCGTGCAATCGTGCTTGGTAAGACGGGCTGGCATCCGGGCGTGGTAGGCATCGTTGCCAGTCGGCTGGTTGAACGCTATGCCCGTCCGGTGATATTGCTCTGCTATGACAACGGCACGGCACAGGGGTCGGCTCGCAGTGTTGAGGGTCTATCGATTCACGAGGCTCTGGTTGCGGTTGCGAGTCAGAGCCACCTGCAGCGATTTGGTGGTCATGCTATGGCTGCAGGGTTGTCCCTGCCGACCGATCGAGTCAAGATCTTTCGTGACGCACTGGTGGAATTCGTCAATTGCAGACTGGGCCCCAATGACTTGGTGCATTGTGTGGAGATCCATGCTGCCATTTCTCCAGAGGACTGCACATTGGCCGTGTTCGAGCAGATCCAACGGCTGTCGCCATTCGGTCGCGGCAATGAACAACCGACGTTAGTGTTACGCGGGGTCTCTCTGGACGCGCCAGCGAGGCGGATTGGCCGCAAGGGCCGACACCTGTCCTTGCAGTTACGGGGATCGGGTGTGGTAATGCGAGCTGTGGGTTTTGGCATGGGTGAGCGAGCCAAATCCCTGCCGGCCGGTGTGGCCCTTGATGTGGCATTTGAACCAAAGATATCAACTTGGCAGGGGCGTCGACGTCCCGAATTACATTTGGTGGACATCAAAGAGGCCACATATTAGATGAATCAATTTCAGGCGGTAAAACCCGTCACCAAGTTTCTTAGCCTTGTACTGGGTGTGTTGCTGGTGGCAGCAGCAGTCGCGTGTGTGTTTTTTGGATCATTTTTTCTGGCCGTGTGCTGTTCGATTGTTGGCGCTTATGCTTTGATGATTTTCTTCGACATCATGAAGGCTGAATTAGTTCAGGAACTTCGCAAGTCGAAAAATTAGTTTTGATCATTGCAGTATTGTCATTGTGGGCAGAAGCAGGCTCCACGCTGGCCCAATTCTATACCGGTGCCGGGCAGTTTCATGCAGTAGGTGGGTCACTGTCTTGCCAAGACACGTTATGGAGGCCTCTGGGATGGCGTAGTTTGTTCTAGAGTTAATCTGGGTCGTCTAGACACGATGGATCCCAGCACAACAGATGGTAGGTAAAGCTTCTGACTCATCGGTTTTGGGGATCGCAGATTCCCAAAACCATTTCGTCAACAGTCTTGCCAGGGGGCAGCATAGGGTAGACATGCTCATGTTTCTCGACCATCACTTCAAGCACTGTTGGTCCCTCATGTTCCAGAAAGGCTTTCATGGTCGGGGCCAGTTCGCTGTGCTCGGTGACACGCAATCCCTTACAGTGCATCGACTCAGCCCATTGAACAAAATCAGGATTGTGCAGCTGGGTGTGACTGTAACGCTCTTCGTAAAACAGGTCCTGCCACTGCTTGACCATGCCCTGAAAGTCGTTGTTGAGGATGATCGTTTTTGCAGCGATGCCGTATTGGGCAGCCGTCGCCATTTCGACTCCGGTCATGCAGAATGAACCATCGCCATCGATATTAATCACGTGTCGATCTTCTCCGCATACTGTCAGGCCGATTTTGGCCCCCACGGATGCGGGGACGCCGTAACCCATGGTGCCCAGTCCACCGGAGGTGATCCATTGGCGGGGGTGCTGGAACCGATAGAACTGCGCTGCCCACATCTGGTGTTGACCAACGCCCGTCGTGATCACGGCTTCGCCGTTGGTCTGCTGCCACAACTGCTCGATTACCGCCTGAGGTTTGACGTGGAACGGCCGGAGATCCTGTTTGTAGTAGAACGGATAAGTCTGTTTCCACTGGCCCAGTTGTTTGAACCATTCCAAACGTGGGCGAGATTCCAGCAGTGGCAAGAGTAACTCTAGGTTCTTTTTGGCGTCACCCTCGACGCCAATGGTGACAGGAATGGTTTTGTTGATGTTTTCCGGTGCGATATCGAAATGGATGAATCCACCGCAGCCAGTTCGTTCGGCCTGACGTGCGGTGGGGGCGAATCGGTTGGTATCGCCGGTGATTCGATCATCGAATCGCGCCCCGATCGCGATAATGCAGTCGGCGTCTCGCATTGCCCAATTGGCGTATGCGCTGCCATGCATCCCGAGCATGTGAAGGCTCTTGGGATCATTTTCATCGAATGCACCCAAGCCATGCAGGGTTGTGGTGACAGGAATATTGCCAACATCAGCACAGGCGCCCAGCACTTGGGAAGCCTCTGAGGTGATTACGCCCTGTCCGACGTAAAACACCGGTTTTTCGGCCCGATTGATCATTTCCGCAGCTCGTGCAATTTCACTGGAAGTGCCCAGTTCTCGGATGTGGTAGCCAGGAAGATGGGGCTCTGGATAGACTGGCTGGTTACACACCGTTGCGGTGACATCTTTGGGCAGGTCTACTAGTACCGGGCCTGGGCGACCGGTGGTGGCGATGTGAAAAGCTTGGTTGATCATGCGGGGGATATCTTGGGGCCGCTTGACTAAGACGTTCCACTTGGTGCAAGGCCGTGTGATTCCGGTCACGTCTGCTTCTTGGAACGCATCGGAGCCAATCGCCCCAGTTGCTACCTGGCCGCTGAACACGATGATGGGCGTGCCGTCCATCAAAGCATCCTGCAATGCGGTAACGGTATTGGTGGCGCCGGGGCCGGAAGTCACTAGGACGACCCCGGGTTTACCGGTAGCGCGGGCAAATCCTTCAGCCATGTGGCCGGCACCTTGCTCGTGGCGGGTGAGTACAAACTTGAAGTGGGGCGACTTGTATATGGCATCGAACACCGGGAGGATTGCTCCACCGGGATAGCCGAAGATCACGTCAACGCCGTGCTCATGCATCAGCTCATGAAAGATCTGGGCTCCGGTTAAGCCTGTGTAGCGGTCTGTTGCTTCGCCGTGTGTTGTGTGGATCTCACGGGTATTCAGGGATGAGCGATTCATATTAGTGGCCCCAAGTTAAGAGTGGGGTGAAGGAGAGAACTGGGATCAGGCGGGTTCGGCGTAAGGTATTGTTTCGGTGGGTGGGCGCGGGTCTTCCGCTCAGTGAACAGCGACCCGGATCACCACCGGTGCGATACCCGTGGATGGGCAAGACGAAATGGGATGCAGTAATTGCATGTCCGGGCAAAGTATATAGCCCGATTGGACTGGGGGTCAATAGCTTAGTGTGTTTGTTGTGGTCGCTGGTCTAGATATCTCTGTAATCGGGGACCGTCTGCCGTCACCGCTGACTGAACAGGTTATTGAGCCGTGAATCAGGTGGCTTTTGATCTGATCCCAATGATCTAGACCGGTTTGGCCAGGAGATTGGCAGGCCGGACGATAGCCTGCCGCACCTGTTGTCGCCTATTGCCTGCCGGATTGCTTGGGGGTGGCCATATGCACTCATCGCTCAGCCCAACTTCTCGGGATCCATGTTTTCTAGTCGAGGTAGGCTTGCTAACATCGTTTCTGTGATCGCCCGATGGCAGGCGGATAAGTAGGCGGTCTTAGGGTTCGGTCCGATTGCGGCAGACACCTTTTGGGAGGAACGGCTATATTTGCAACGCTTTAGACCACCATCCCAACCGGGCCAGTCGCGGAATCAATTCGGTCAGATCGGACACACAGAGCAGACATGGGCCAGGTCAAGATTGGCATCATCGGAGGGACCGGTTTAGGCGAAGCTCTGGGCGCGGAATCGGGCCAGTGGCATCAGATTGAAACGCCCTTTGGCAGACCATCGGCACCGATCCTGCAGACCCAATTGCAGGGCCGATCAGTGGTTGTTCTGCAGCGGCATGGTGCCGGGCATATGCTGAGCCCCTCGCAGGTGCCGTATAGGGCAAACATCTTTGCCCTCAAGTCTCTAGGTGTGACCCATATACTAGCCAGTGGGGCTACAGGATCTCTTCGTCAACACTATGCGCCCGGGGATCTGGTGATCGTTGACCAGTTGATCGACAAGACACACTGCCGGGCGAGTACGTTCTACAAGTGTGCGGCGGTACATGTAGAGTTCGCCGATCCTTTTTGCCCGGTGATGCGCCAATGGCTTTTGGATGCTGCGACCCGTATGGAGGACTTCCGGGTGCATGACGGGGGGACCTATGTATGTATGGAGGGGCCGGCGTTCAGTACCCGGGCCGAATCGCAGTTGCATCGTTCCTGGGGTGGTGACCTGATTGGGATGACTGCGATGCCCGAGGCCAAGCTCGCTCGGGAGGCTGAGATGGCTTATGCCTTGATCGCAATGCCTACCGACTATGACTGCTGGAAGTCACACAATCCGGGCACTGATCGCCAGGCGCTTCTGGAAGAGATTATGACCAACTTGGAGCGAGCTACCCGTGGAAATATTGGGCTGATGAAAGCTGCTATTGAAGATCTTTCTGTGCTTGAGCATCATAGGAGTCCAGCACACACAGCACTGGATTTAGCTATTTGGTCAGCTAAATCCAGCATTGATCGGGCTGAGGTGGAGCGTCTGACAATACTTTGGGGCAGGCATTTTGCCAAATAACTTACTGGCACTGGCCCCGTCCGAGCAGGCGGTATTCCAAGGGGCACCTTGGTGGGTGTATGCAGTGCTACTACTGGTGGGTCTGATCGCTGGGATTGTCAACACGGTGGCAGGTGGCGGCTCATTCCTGACGCTGCCAGCACTTATGTGGCTCGGTGGCCTGGATCTGAAGTTGGCCAATGGAACCAACCGGATCGCGATACTGCCTTCCAGTGTCACAGCGGTCGCCACATTTGCCCGGCACGGGGTTCAAGATCGACGGTTGACGGTACGGTTACTCATACCCACGATGATTGGCGTGCCTGGGGGGGCGTTGCTGGCGATCTACCTGCCAACGATTCTGTTTGAGCGGGCGTTTGGTGTACTATTCCTCCTCATGGCAGTGGGCTTTATTGCCAAGCCCGATACTCTATTGGCGGCTAATCGCCGTGACCCGGTCCGTTGTCCACCGGCTGAGATCGCATTATTCTTCGGGATTGGTGTGTATGTCGGATTCATCCAGGCGGGCATGGGGCTGCTGCTATTGTTGGGGATTTCGCTATTTCACGCCCGTGAACTGCTTACTGCCAGTGCGGTCAAGAATGCGGTCGGATTCTTCATGACTCTATTGGCGGTCATTGCGTTTGTGGCTTGGGGGCAGGTTCGTTGGGCACCAGGTTTGGTAGTGGCAGTCGGCAATATTTTTGGCGGCTATCTCGGAGCTCATCTGTCGTTGCGCAAGGGGCAGAGGTTCATCTTCACCGGGATGATTCTGGTGATGGTAGTGACGGGGATCAAGCTGCTATGGCCCAAGTAACCCATGTGGCAGCAGGGGGACCGGGAAGTGCATTATTTTAAGGAGGAGGGGTGGATGTCGGCTTCTCATCACGAGCTTTCTGGTCGGCCAGCTCACGGCGATTAATAGGGGTTTCCCGTGGGAAATCAAACGCCAAGCGGACTTTGTCACCGCGGATATCGACCACCCGGATGACGCCAAGCGGATTCCGGGGATCGCCTACGACGATCTCTTCGCCGGCGCGACGCGTCAGTGCCAGCATGTGCATTCCTCCTGTCCAGGCCGCCATACAACTTCGTTTGGGAGAAGTGTGGTTATGCGAAGGGTCTGTTAGCCGGCCGGCTTGGGTCTATCTTCAAACGGTGCCACGACGGGACGCTCCGCCTACTCGACCTGTTCAACAGCCGTTACTTCGGGCACCTTTTCTCGCACATTGCGTTCGATACCCATGTGCAGGGTCATCGAGCTTGATGGGCATCCCACGCAGGCTCCGTGTAGGCGGATCTTGACCACTCCCTGGTCCGTGACTTCGACCAGTTCAAGGTCGCCACCGTCTGATTGCACGGCGGGCCGAATGCGGTTGATGATCTGCTCAACCCGGTCAAAC
>CAUZOD010000064.1:0-12134 GCA_963581115.1 Phycisphaerae bacterium
TCGGCGGCGGCAAGCATGACTCGCTTGCCCTGTTTTTTTAGAAATGTCGCCAGTTTGCCACAAGTGGTTGTCTTGCCTGATCCCTGGAGCCCACACATCATGATGACCGTGGGACCTGGGTCGACGAAGAGAATTGGGGGCTCGTCGGTGTGCTCAGTTTGGTCATCGGGGTTGCCGCCCAGCAGCCGGACCAGTTCGTCGTACACCACTTTGATCATCTGCTGTGACGGCCGAAGTGAATCGAGCACATCAGTGCCGATCGCCTTCTGAATCACATTGTCACAGAATTCTTCGACCACTTCGTAATGCGCATCGGCTTCCAGCAATGCGGTCCGCACTTCATCCATAGCCTCTTGCACATTTGTTTTGGAGATTTTACCGCGGCCGGATAGTTTGCGAAATGCGCCTTCGAAACTTTCCGTGAGGTTGGTGAACATGCCGTGATTCCTCCGAACGGTGCCCAGGGCGTGACGGACTTAGCTCGATCCGACAATTGGCGAAGTTGTGGTCCGATCGGCGGCAGGTCGATCGAGCTCAGCGGCATTGACCGGAGCAGCACCGCATGTTATTGGCAGACGTCCAAGCTGACAACAACAGGGAAGGCCCCTATTGATGGCAACGTAGTTGTGGCAGCTGGGCACGATATTGTGCAGTGATATGTGAGGCTTGGCACCACTGTCCCAGTGCACTGTTGGCGGTTTCCCACGGTCTGTGCATGGGATTTTTTGCCATTGGGCTCTCAACATACTGGCGGCCAATCAGGTTTTGGTCAGCACCAGGCGGGCACCCGCTAATAGCGAAGTGGGCGAGCTATCCGGGCTGGCTCTCGTCGAGAGGTCGCTGGAAAAAATGCAGCCCCATCGTGCCGTAGGTGATGCTTGCGGGGCCATCCCAGTTGGCACGGGCGGCAATGTGACAGCCCCGTTGGCTTCGAAGCACGAGCACAGCACCTGGTTCGGTCTTGGCGATCAGAGGCTCCAAGAGTTGCAGTACCCGCTCCCGCGGATCAGGGTGCCCGGTCATTGCATATGGTGGATCGATCATCACCAGACTGATCGACCGCTCGGGGATCGTTGTCAGCCAAGCTTCCGATAGAGCGTCACACCGGTATACCCGAGCAAACCCAGTCAGGCTCAGAGCATCAAGATTGTGTTGTAGGCCGTTGATCGCATCCGGGTCGGCATCGACGAACGTGCAGCGATCTGCTCCGCGGGACAACGCTTCAAGCCCGAGACTTCCCGTACCGCAGAACAGATCCACCACTTCATGCAGCTGCCCGGGTGCCAGCACCCCCAATGACTGCAGGCGGTTGAACATTGCTTCTTTGACTCGGTCAGTGATCGGCCGAGTCAAAGTTTGACCTTGGGGGGGCTTGAGCTTCCTGCCGCGGCAGTGTCCGGCGATCACGCGCATGGGGCAAGTGTATCCGCCGCTGCTGTTGGCGGCAGGCCAGAGATAGAGAACCCAATCTCGGGCTGGACTTGGTGCGGTCATAAGCACCTTGGCGATTATCGCTGTGGCCCTTATATTGCTGCCATGTCCAAGACAAAGAATCGACGACAGAAAGCGGGGGTGACGTTGGCCCAGGATTTGGACCGTTATGATCTTTACTTGCGGTCTGTCCAGGAACCGGCACACGAAGTAGAGTTCTTCGACAAGGTCTACTGCGAGCGGCACGGCGGCCCGCCCCTGACGCTCCGTGAGGATTTCTGCGGCACATTTGCCGTTTGCTGCGAGTGGGTCAGATCGCACCCGAATCGTCGTGCAATCGGGGTCGACCTTGACCCCGAACCACTGGATTGGGGTCGGCGTCACAATTTGGCTTTGCTGCCTGTCGAGGCGCGTCAACGGGTCGAATGTAAAAAAGTGGACGTGCGTACTGTGGCCCGGATCAAATCGGACATTCTTGCCGCGCAGAATTTTTCATTCTGGATCTTTAAGACGCGATCAGAACTACTCGGCTACTTCAAGAAGGCGTATGCAAATATTTCTGATGGTGGCATCATGGTTTTAGACATGATGGGGGGATGGGAGTGCTACGAGCGGATGGATGATGTCCGCAAGATCGAGGCCGATGGGCCTGGCAAGCCTGGCTTCAAATATGTCTGGGAGCAGGTTGGTTACAACCCCGTCAATCACGATGCTAGTTTCTATATTCATTTCCGATTTCATGACGGCAGCGAGCAACACCGGGCCTTTGAATACCACTGGAGATTCTGGACAATCCCAGAGGTTCGTGAATTACTGGATGAGGCTGGCTTTAGTGGTACAGGCGTGTATTGGGAGGGGGAGGACGAGAACGGTGAGGGTGACGGCCAATGGCAGCGAGTGGAATCGGCCAAGAGCGATCCTAGTTGGATCGCATACATCGTGGCCGTCAAGTGATCCGCTGGACCCGACCATGAAGTTTCAGGCTCCCCGAGGGACGCGAGACTTTCTGCCTGAGGAGATGGCTTGGCACAGCCACCTGGTCGATACCTGGCGCCGTGTTGCGATTCGTCACGGCTTCGAGCAGGTGGATGGGCCCGTCTATGAGACTTTGGACCTGTATAAGGTCAAGTCTGGGGAAGGAATCGTCAGTGAACTGTTCCATTTTACCGATCGTGGCGGGCGAGAGCTTGCGATCCGACCCGAGTTTACGCCCACGTTAGCTCGCATGGTCGCTGAGCGGGCCAATGCGTTGCCGCGACCGATCAAGTGGTTTGCCACGCCCAATCTTTGCCGTGCCGAGCGCCCACAGCGAGGACGTTTACGCGAACATTGGCAATGGAACGTCGATATATTAGGCTTGGACTCTGCCGTGGCTGATGCCGAGGTGCTCTGTGTTGCCATTGACTTCCTGCAACAGATGGGGTTGGGGCCGGAACACGTGCGTGTCAAGCTTAGCCACCGTGAGGTGGTACGTTTCATGCTGTCACGACTCGGTGTTGCCGATGAGAAGATGCTTGAGGCATTCAATCTGCTAGATCGGCGGGACAAGATGAGCGGCGAGAATTTTACTCGTGGCGCCATGGCACTGGGGTTAAGCAAATCTCGTGTCGATCGCTTTGAGCAGATGTGCCGGCGCAAGTATTCCTGTGGCAACGTGGATCATCTTCGTCGTTCCATCGCCATCGAAGAGCCATTGGCCATGCTGGATGCACTGGACGAGCAGCTGACAGCATTTGGGATCTCGGATTTCTGCGAATATGACTTGGGGATCGTGCGTGGACTGGCCTATTACACGGGCACAGTGTTCGAGATTCATGAAGCCACGGGGACAGAACGAGCGGTGGCTGGTGGCGGGCGTTATGACAATCTGATCGAGCTGTTTGGTGGTCCGGTGTTGCCGGCTGTTGGTCTGGGCATGGGCGACGTCGTGCTTACAAACGTATTGCGCGATAAAGGGCTAATTCCGCAAGAAGTCCTGCCGCGGCCGTTGGTGTTTGTGGTTGCGGCGAGTGACGAAGGTGCCCGGAAAGTGCCTGGGGTGGTGGCCAGATTAAGACGAGACGGGCACCATACCCGTTTCAGTTACCGGAGCACCCGCAATTTGGGGAAATTACTCAGGGAGGCCGATGGGGCTCGCGCCCGATTTGTGGTGATTATCGGTGACGGGGAACTACAGTTGAAGCACCTAGAGTCAGGGGAACAGTCGTCTGTGGATCTAGAAGAGCTGAGCCGCCGGCTGCATTTTCCAGCGGGGGCCTAATTGGTTGCTGTTGCCCATCCGGGTTCGATCCTGAAGTTGATAGTTGGCCTGATCCGATCAAAGGCTATACTCCTACATGGAGATGACGACAGCGTCCTACGACTCAAATTGGTGAAGAGATTCTCAACGAGCCATGGGTGCGGTAGGCTTGGCGAACGTGCATGTCGATGACACCTGAGCCCTGCCCACTGGCAGGGTTTTCCGTAGGCAAGAGGCTGGCCATGACGCAGCAGACACAGAAAACTGGTTACAAGAAAACGCTGAATCTACCTCGGAGCCCCTTCCCGATGAAGGCTAATCTCGTTCAGAACGAGCCAGCTTCACAGAAGCGATGGGATCAGGGCGATCTTTATGGCCAAATTCGTACCACGCGTGAGGATGCATCTCCTTTTTGGTTTCACGATGGCCCTCCATATGCCAATGGTTCCATCCATCTAGGCCACCTGCTCAACAAGGTTCTCAAGGATTTTGTCGTGCGTAGCCGGACGATGATGGGTTTTAATGTGCCTTATGTTCCGGGTTGGGATTGTCACGGTTTACCGATTGAGCATCAGGTGATGCAGGAACTGGGTCCGAAATCGCACGGAATGGAAGCATTGGCAATTCGCCGCAAGTGTAGGGCCAGTGCGGAAAAATTTGTAAAGTTGCAGAAGGCACAGATGCAGCGATTGTTGACCCTAGCCGACTACGACCATCCTTACCTGACGATGAATCCCGAGTATGAAGCCGCGGTATTGGAGGTTTTTGCAGAGCTGTTGTCTGCCGGATTGATCTATCGGGGTCTCAAACCCGTACACTGGTCAATCGAAAATCGCACCGCTCTGGCGGAGGCAGAATTAGAGTATTTCGACCGGAAGGATACGAGCATTTATGTGTTTTTTGATCGGGTCGATGGCGAGGGATCGTTGATGATATGGACGACAACACCATGGACTTTGCCGGCGAATCTTGCTGTGGCGGTGCATCCTGATCATGTTTATGGCGTGTACGAAGTTGATAGCAGGAAGGCAGTGATTGCCGTGGAGTTGGCTGCGCGGGTGCTTCAGGCGGAGCGAGATCCGATGGCGACGGTGTCGGGCCGAGAACTTATTGGCCTTGAGTATTGTCACCCCTTCATTGATCGTGTGGGCCAGGTGCTTGAGGCCGATTATGTGACTTTGGAAGATGGCACCGGACTGGTTCATACAGCACCTGGACATGGCGTAGAGGATTACCAGACTGCCCTGCGCGCAGGGCTTGAGATCTACTGCCCAGTCACCGATGACGGGACATTTGACCAGACAGCACCTGATTGGCTGAGGGGTCAGGGAGTGTGGGCGGCGAACGATCTAGTGCTGCAGCAGTTGCGCGAATCTGGCCACCTGTACCACGCGCAGCCGTATGTCCATTCCTATCCACACGACTGGCGCAGCAAAACTCCGGTCATCTTTCGGGCAACGGAACAATGGTTCGTGTCGGTAGATAAGGTGGTTGGTGGCCAGCGGTCATTGCGCGACCGCGCTCTGGCTGTCACCCAAGAGGTGCAATTCTATCCTGATTGGGGGCGCAACCGCATGCGCGGTATGCTGGAATCGCGGCCCGATTGGTGCTTGAGCCGCCAGCGTGCTTGGGGGCTGCCCATTCCGGCGTTTTATCCTCCGCAGGACGCATCGACTGAGCCGTTGCTGACAGCGGCCAGTGTGCGGGCCGTGGCTCAGGTGGTGCGAGAACAGGGCAGTGACGCGTGGTTTATGGCTTCCACAGATCAACTGTTGCAGTATTACAACGCGGCATCGGATCCGGACGCGCCTGATTGGGTCAAGGCAGCGATCGGCAATCCTCGGGCCGAGTTGCAGAAATCAAGTGATATCTTCGATGTCTGGTTCGAATCCGGCTCATCGTGGCATGCGGTTATGCGCCAGCGATTCGACGATGATGCTTATCCGATAGATCTCTATCTCGAGGGTTCGGACCAGCATCGTGGTTGGTTCCAATTGTCTTTGCTGCCAGCCTTGGGTGTGACGGCACGGGCTCCATTTCGGAGCGTCTTGACGCATGGGTTCATGGTAGACAAGGACGGGAAAAAGATGTCCAAAAGCGTTGGCAACACGCTTGAAGTGGAGGACCTTCTTCAACGATATGGAGCTGATGTCTGCCGCTGGTGGGTGGGCTCACTGAATTGTGATAATGACATCAAGGTTGACCAGAGCCACTTCGATGTTGCAGGCGAACAGTATCGGAAGGTGCGCAACACAATCCGATTTATGCTGGGGAATTTGGGTGATTTCGATGCCTTGCATCATAGTCATCATTTTGTGGATGAAGATGCCGCCAGCGTGGATGCATGGGCTATGGGTGAGCTCACCCGGCTGATTCGTGCCACATGTGATGCGTACGGGGATTACGGTTTCCGCCGGGCTCACGAGGCCGTGTTCGGCTTCTGTAATCAGACCATGTCATCCGTATATCTTGCGGCCGTTAAGGACCGCCTGTACTGTGATCATATCGACTCGCCGCGGCGGCGGCGCACGCAAACTACCCTCCATCGCATTGTATCATCGCTGATCCGGTTGCTGGCACCGTTAATTCCGCATACGGCGGATGAGGCATGGCGGGTACTGTATGACGATGATCGCTGCGTTCACCTAGAACAGTTTCCCGATGTTGATCAACCACCACAGGTTTTGGTTGATACTCGCTGGGATAGTGTGATGGAAGTGAGGGGCCATTGGCTCCGAGGTCTTGAGACCTTTCGGCAGGAGCGGTCGGTGGACAATCCTCTAGATCTTGGACTTCGACTTGGCGGAAACCTTGATGGTTTTGCGCCTGAAGATCTAGCAGATCTCTGCGGCCTTAGTCGTGTCACCCTAGTCGGGAATCGGGACGAATTCTGCGTGGAGGATCTTCGAAACGAGCCTCGTTGCGAGCGATCTTGGAAGCGCGACGGTACCGTGAGCCAGCGCAATGATGGTGGGTGGCTATCGGATCGGGATGCGAAGGCTCTGGGCCTGAAGTAGATCCAGGCTGCATTCTTACATCGGTCTTATGTTGTCTGGACGTTTTTATTGATTCTAGGCGTTCTAGCTCCCTTTGGCTCCTACGGGAATGATTTGGACTGGCTGTTGTAGCAGATAAAGTCCAAATCCAACGGTGTATCATCACCTCGGAATAATTAACTTGGGGCTGCAAGTCCTCCAGGGCGTTGTTTTCGGGCTTCGTGATCTGGTGCCCATGCGTTGAGATATTCCGACACGGCCCTTGATCCAGTGATGTGACGGGTCGATAACAGACATGGATGTCGTTTCAGGACAACAACCCGATGGCGGGCAGTGAGCAGGTGGCAGCACGGGATGCGTTGCGGTATCAAGACCAAACCGCTCGTCTAGCGCATGAACTGGCCAACCTGTTGGACGGATCATTACGCCATGTATCGCTGGCCATCAGCAGTCTCGACCACAGTCCCGACGAGGCGGTGCTAGATAAGCTCAACGTCGCCAATGAGGCCATGCACCAGATGGCGGGTTTGCTTCGTCAGTGGATGGGTAGCGGGCTGGTCCAATCCGATTATCAACAAGGCAGCATGCGAGATGCAGTGGAACATGCCAAACAGCTTTTGGCTCCATTGGCTCAAGCAAAGCAAGTTGTGGTTGCGACTGATGTCTCATCAGATATTGCAGACCTGCGTGTCGGTTCGGTGTTCACAGTGGTACTCAACGGCCTGCGCAACAGTCTTGAGGCTTTTGACGATCAGTCGCAACGGTGGGTGCGGTTGCAGGTGACAGAGGCCAATGGCGATGTGGTGCTGACGATTCATGATAGCGGTCCGGGGTTCGATTCGACAATGGTCGATGATCAGGGCCAGGTACTTTTGGGCAAGACAACCAAGCCGACAGGCCATGGATTGGGCCTGGTGTTGAGCCGAGACATCATTCGAGCCCTTGGCGGTGACCTTACGGTAACGCAAGGTCCCAACGGCGGCGCTATTCTGTTTGCCAGTTTTCCGCGTCCAGCTGGCCCCGAGTAAGATCATGGATGACAGAACCCGCATCCTGATTGTCGATGACGATCCCATTGTTGCTGACAGTTTGGCCGACTTGCTTGAGCGTGAGGGATACGCGACCACCACGGCACAGGACGGACAGGAGGCGATGTCTGTGCTGTTGAAAGCGGAGGGGACGAAGGGCAAGGTGGGAATCATTATCACGGACATGAACATGCCCCGGCTCGACGGTTTCGAGTTGCTGAAAAAGATTCGCCATAGCTGTGAATCGATCGTGCCCATCGTCATTACCGGATTTGGCAAGATTGAGAGTGCCGTGGAAGCCGTCAAACTCGGCGCTGCCGACTACCTGACCAAACCAATCATCGACAACGAACTGAGACTGGCGGTGAGCAAGGCCGTCAATCAGCACACGTTGCTGGCGGAAAATAAAACGCTTAAGAGTCAGCTGTCTGAGCGTTTTGGCATGAGCAACTTAGTGGGATCCGACTACCGGATGCAGAAAGTCTATGATCTGATCACGGCGGTGGTTGAGAGCAAGACCACGGTCTTGATCACAGGTGAGTCAGGTACGGGCAAGACGGTCGTCGCTCGCGCAATTCACACCATGAGTCCTCGCTCCAGCGGTCCATTCATCACGTTCAGTTGCGGGGCGATCCCCGAAACACTGCTTGAAAGCGAGTTATTCGGCCACGTCCGGGGCGCCTTTACCGGTGCTGACCAAGACAAGCCAGGAAAATGCCTTGCGGCCAACGGAGGGACATTATTTATCGATGAGATCAACTCTGCCACACCCGCCTTGCAGTTGAAGCTGCTTCGCGTTTTGCAGGAAAAGGCGTTCGAGCCGGTTGGTTCACCGAATACTGTTCATGTAGACGTACGTTTTGTATTAGCCACAAACGAATCGTTGGATCGGTTGGTAGAACAGGGCGCATTTCGCGAGGATCTCTACTACCGCATCAATGTGGTCAACATCGGGTTGCCTCGCCTTGCCGAGCGTGCTGGGGATATACCGTTACTGGCGGAGCATTTTCTTGACAAGTATTGCAAAGAAATGAAGCGAGAACGGCGATTTGGCGAGCGGACCATGGCATTGCTGAGAGCTTATCACTGGCCGGGGAATGTGCGAGAGCTAGAGAATATTGTAGAGCGTGCCGTGTTGCTGAGCCGGGAGCTAGTGATCGAACCGAATGATCTGCCTGATTACGTTGTTTCTGTGGGGGGCGGGGGTTCCGATATGAGAACAACGATGGCGGAACAAAACAGCGGTTGGATACCCACATCCCTTCATAAAGCGATGCAGGGACCAGAGCGGAAGATCATATCGGCTGCGCTGGAAGCCAATGCCTGGAATCGCCAAGAGACCTCTCGCCAACTGGATATAAATCGCACCACACTCTATAAGAAAATTAAGCAATACGGCCTTGATCAGCCTTGCTGATCGAGGCGAGATGAGCTTGTTCAGAAATTCTCTCGCATTATGATCGAATCGCGGTTGGCGACTTGGTGCGATCAAGACTAGTGAGCAACTGCTGTGCAATTTTCCAGACATCGCCAGCGCCCATAGTAACGATAAGGTCTGTCGGGGCGCCTATCACCTGTAAGTGCTCGACGATGGCTCCGAATGGCGACAGGTGCCACGCTCTAACACCCCGTTCCCGTAGTCGCCGAACGAGGTCCGTGGCGGTGACGGCATGACGTTCGGTATCGCTGTCACGTACGAAGTAGATCTCAGGCACAATGACCATGTCGGCTTCACCAAAGCTAGTGGCAAACTCCTCCATCAAAAATCGAGTGCGGGAGTGTTGGTGCGGCTGGAATACGCAGATTAGTCGTCTAGGCTGATAATGCTGGCGTAATGCTCGGAGCGTGGCGGCTATCTCGGTTGGATGATGACCATAATCGTCAACAATCGTAATGGCATCCTCGGTCAAGCAGACTTCATTAGATCGGTCATTTATGGAGTCGGTATCTAGGCCAGCATTAACATGCGTACCGATGGTACCGATCACCTGCATGCGCCGGTCCAAGCCTTGAAACGATTCGATAGCATCACGGATTACTGGCCATGGGGCATCCAGGTGGTGTGCGATTACTGCTGCTGCTGCTGCGTTGTATGCCATGTGCTCTCCGGGCATCGGACAGTTCCAACTCACAACGATGTTCCCGTTGTGACGCAAGCATGCTCGTGGGCGGTTTTGGGCCGAATCTCTTGATTCGTATTGGACCCGCCAATTCGATTGTGGATCAAATCCAATTGTTTCAACCTTGCAGCCTAGGCCAGCGGTAACACTCAGCCGGTGCGGCATTTCGTGGTGGATCAGCAGTTGCCCGTGAAGGGGGATCTTCTGGGCAAACGTGGCGAATGCCTCAACGATCTCGTCCATGGACGAATAAAAATCCAGATGATCCACTTCGATGTTGAGAATGAGCCCATGCGTTGGCTGTAAGTAGTGAAATGATCGTTCGTATTCACAGGCTTCGGCTACGAGAATGTCGCTGTGGCCGACATGTGATCCGCCACCAATCTGTGTGCATCGCGCTCCGACAATAAATGATGGATCCAGATTTGCGCACAAGAGAATGTGGGAAAGGATGGATGTGGTTGTGCTTTTACCGTGTGTGCCTGCGATCGCGATACCGATCCGATCGACCATTAGTCGCCCCACCATTTCGGCGTATTTCAGTACAGGGATTCGCCTCCGGCGAGCCTCGGCTAGTTCGGGCTGATCGTGTCGGATTGCGGCAGAATATACAAGCAGATCACAGTGATCGGGGACCGTGTCAGCGGTCTGTTCCTCTGTCACCATGATTCCTTCTTGTTGCAAAGCGGCGATCGTAGGGCCACCGGCTGGGTCGGAACCGCTGCAGACTGCCCCGAAGTGTTGGGCCATTCGCGCCAGACCATTCATTCCACATCCACCGATTCCAACAAAGTGGATCTGGCGTCCATTCAGTTCATAATCACAGATCATGGTCGTGGTGGAGTAGGCGGACGTATGCATAAATTATCTATCGGTTCCGGCAGACGTTGCGGTATAATTGCATGTTGGCGAAGCTATTGTATCCAGCAAATCGGCGGTAGTGATATGATTTTGAATGGCGCAATTTTTATGTGCTGGATTGGTTGTCGCGATAGTGCACATTCGATTGTCAGAGGGGGGGAAAATACTGCGAGCAGGTATGTTGCTTATGGTCGGCGTTGGTGCCAGCAAGGCCCTCACTCTGGCATGTCGCTCAACGTCGCTTTGTCGATGATGTTATTGCTTGGACGCAAGTACCGAAAGATCTGCATGGGGATATAGCGTCCGGTTGAACCAAGATCACGGATTTATACGGTGCCGGCACTACCCGTAGTGATCGATGTTTCCACGAAGTTGCGTGGATCTGTAATCCGGCCGGTCAAGGCTGATGCGGCCACGGTTAGAGGACTGGCCAAGTACACGCCGGCTTCTCGGTGGCCCATGCGGCCTGGGAAATTGCGGTTGGTGGTGCTGATACAGTTGATGGGTTCGTTCAGACGTCCGAACGTGTCCTTGGGACCGCCCAGGCATGCGGCGCAACTTGAAGCGCTGAGGAGGCAGCCTGAGTCGATGAGTACCTGTTCAACGCTTTTTTCGCCATTGGCGATTGGTTCTCCGTGGACATTCAGTTGCTGCATGTCGGCGTGCACTTCGGTAGATCCGGGTACGACAAAGGTGGGGATCTTGACCTGCTTTCCTTCGAGCAGTGCGGCGACGAAGATCATGTCAGTGATTTTGCCTCCCGTGCAGCTACCGACATAGGCCCGGTCGAGTTGCACATCTGTGCAGTTGCGGGCCAAGTCAGTGTTGTCTGGAGAATGCGGCTTTGCGACCAGTGGCTCTAGGGCCTGCAGATCCCACTCGTGTTCAAAGCAGTATGCTGCGCCGGGATCATCCTGGTAGACATTCCAGTCGGGACGGGTCGATCGGGCGCGAACGTACGCCAGTGTCTTCTCATCTACATCGCATACGCCGTTCTTGCCGCCTGCTTCGATGGCCATGTTGGTGAGCGTCATGCGATCTTCGAGTGTCAGCGATCCGATTCCATCGCCAGCGAAATACATTGTCTTATAGGTGGCACCCGCCACGGAGATTTTGCCAATTACGGCAAGGATTAGGTCTTTGGCCGTGAGGTAGGCAGGGATTTCACCATGGAACGTGAATTTCATAGTTGGCGGAACTTTAAGCCAGGTTTTGCCGGTGCCGAGTGTGAATGCCGCGTCGGTGTTGCCTATCCCGGTTGCAAATTGCCCGAAAGCGCCCGCAGTGCAAGTGTGGCTATCCGTTCCCAATAGGATTTCGCCAGGGCGCACGTGCCCCTCTTCGGGGAGCGCCTTGTGGCAAACCCCCTTGTAGCGTGTCTGAGTGGGATTGCGGTACGGATTAGGCAGGCCAGAGCCCAGTTTGGTGCTGAGAAAGTCAGGGTCGTAGTAATACCTCA
>CAUZOD010000065.1:0-12108 GCA_963581115.1 Phycisphaerae bacterium
GCTATGCCAGGCCATGCGGATCTGAATGATCCGGCCCAGTTGGCTGGAGTCGAGGATCTGCTTGATCTTCAAGCCGGAGGGCTCATAGCGGCGGTTCTGGAAGGGAGCGAGCATCCGGCCGCTGTCCTTGGCAGCTTCGATCATGCGGTCGGCATCCTCCACACTCAGTGCCATGGGCTTTTCACAGATCACGTCACATCCAGCATGCAGGGCCGCGATGGTGTGTTCGGTGTGCAGCAGGTTGGGTGTGGCGACCACCAACAGTTCGGTGTCATCTGTGCCGAGCAGGTCCTCAAAGTTGTCGTACGCTTTGCAGCCGAATTGTGATTCAGCTTCAGCCCGGCGCTCGCTATTGGGATCACTGACCGCAGTCAATTTGTAGCGATCGGTCATCTGGCCAATCGTTTCGGCATGAATATTCCATCCACTTCGGCCGAGACCGGCAATGGCAACACGTATGGGGCGGTTGTCGGTTTGTTGCATGAGGTTTCCCTGTTGCGGGCCTATAGTCACGAAACACTTCGATTGGGTTCGCGGACAATACGCTTCAGGCCAGCTTGCCGTGGATCGGCATTGTGACCGATTCAGGACCCTTGTGCGAGTGTCTGGTCATGGGGCCGGAAGAGGCTAAGTTTATCTCGGTCTCCAGAGTTGTTACAGTTTTCGAGGAGGTTTTCGCCCATGTCCGAGCATATTCGAGATTTATTTGACCTGACGGGTAAGGTTGCATTTGTCACTGGCGGGTCGCGCAACCTCGGTTATGACATGGCCCTGGCCCTGGCCGAAGCCGGTGCCAACGTCGCCATTACTAGCCGGACCTTCCGTGATGCCGAATCAGCGGCGGCCACCATCGAGAAGGCGACAGGCAGTACTGCTCTGGCGCTGGAATTGGATGTGACGGACGAAATCGCGGTGGAAAGAACCGTGGATCGGATTCTGGATCACTTTTCCGCCATTGATATTCTGATCAACAATGCCGGCAATGTGGTCAGCTCGCCGGACAACGCACCGCTGGAACAACGACCGTCTGAACTCTGGCATCAGACCATTGATGTCAACCTTAACGGTGTTTTCTATTGCAGCAAGCACGTGATCGCCAAGGCCATGAAACCGCGTCGTTCGGGTGTGATCGTTCATATTGGATCGACCGCCGGCATCGTCGGTAAGGACCGGCGGGTATATATCGGCACGGCAATAGGGGGTGCGACGATCGATTACCACGCGGCCAAAGGCGCGGTGGTCAACATGACTCGCGATATGGCTGTCTCCCTGGCAGCAGACCATATCCGTGTCAATTGCATCAGCCCCGGCGGCTTTGAACGTGGACAGCCGGAAAGGTTCATTATCGCGTACAACCAAACGGTTCCCATGCAGCGGATGGGAATCGACGGTAAGGAAATGAAAGGCGCCGTGGTATTTCTGGCCTCGGAGGCCTCTTCCTACGTCACCGGGCACAACCTTGTGGTGGATGGTGGGTTGTCGGCGTGGTAGCCGAATCGTGGCAACATCGGAGTGTTCTGATCACCGACTTCGGCTAAAGTCCTGATGGAATTCAAGGATTGATGTAGCGATTCGGTGCATCTGGATTTTCAGAGTCACGACAGGGTCAGATCGAACTGATCGGTACTCAGGGCATGGTGACGGTGGAATTTGCATCCTCGGACCAGAGCACCATTTCGGTCTGGAGCCGATTATCACCGAAGTGGGATTGCGCCATCATCGCCACCAACCGAGATGGCATGTTTCGTGATGAAAATCGACAGTTCCGCAAAGCGGTCGCCGAGGACCACCCGATCATCTGCACGGTCGCGGAATCGCGCAAGAGTGCTTGCGTCATTCTGGACGCTTTAGGGTAAGGGGGATAATCCACCGGATGTGATTGGGGTGACGACGTCGTCTACGTAGAATTCGCTTCGCACGCGATCGAGCTGCGAGTTATCAACCACCGGCCACCGGCCACCAAAGCGTCCATATCCATGCCGTACTGCGGACGCGATGCCGCGTCCGATATCTCGTTACGGAACTGGTGAACAGTACAAATTGAGCCGGCCATTTGGACCGATCTATCTTATAAGGAAGATCACCAGGGTGGTGAGCGAGGTTATATGAGGATGAGTTATTCCGCACCGATAGCGGACGTTGATGAGGCGATGTTCTGGATTGACGGGCAAGCCGAGCCAATGAGGCAGCGCGTTGAGAGATGGTGCGCGATCAATTCCGGTAGCATTAATCGAGATGGCCTTGAACAGATGGCAGCCGAAGCTGTGGGTGCCTTTGAACCACTGGGTGGGCGCATTGATCGCCTACCAATGGCTGGCTACGAACGGATCAATCAGCACGGGCAGGTTGACTCGGTGGTGCTGGCCGATGCCGTGCAGATTGTCAAGCGGCCCGAGGCTTCTTTCCAGATACTGCTGGGGATCCACCTAGACACGGTGTTCGGGCCGGAGCACGCCTTTCAAAAAGTTGAAACGATCGATCCGACAACACTGCGGGGCCCAGGGGTCGCCGACGCCAAGGGCGGGCTCGTGGTAATGCTCACAGCCCTCGAGGCCTTGGAACGCAGCGGTTGTGCGAAGAAACTCGGATGGACGGTGCTTCTGAATCCCGATGAAGAGTTAGGGTCACCGGGCTCGGCGCCACTTCTTCAGCGGGCGGCGGCCAATGCCGACATCGGTTTGGTCTATGAGCCGACGTTGCCTGACGGAAGCCTGATTGGACAGCGCAAGGGTTCGGGAAACTTCACCATCGTGGTCCGAGGACGTGCCGCCCACGTGGGGAGGCATTTTGGCCAAGGTCGCAGCGCCATTTTTGCACTGGCCGAGTTGATCAGAGATATCGGATTACTTGGCGAGCATATTCCGGGGGCACTTGTCAATGCCGGTGAGATCTCCGGTGGCGGCCCGGTCAACGTGGTCGCGGATCTGGCCATCGGTCGATTCAATATCCGCGTAGACACATACGAGCAACAGCGGCAGGTCCAGCAGTACCTGCAATCCTTGGTCCGGAAGAGCCGGCTGGCTGACGGGATCGAACTAGAACTTCACGGTGGTTTTGCCGCGCCACCCAAGCGGCTGGACCCGGCGACCGAGTGTTTGCTTGGGCAGGTCGCTGATTGTGGGCGCGATTTGGGTCTGGCCGTGCAGTGGCAGACATCCGGCGGTGTCTGTGATGGCAATCGGTTGGCAGCAGCGGGTTTGTCCACCGTGGATACGCTTGGACCGCGTGGCGGATCGATCCACAGCGACCAAGAGTTTCTGCTCCTGGACAGCTTGGTTGAACGGGCCAAGCTCAGCGCCCTGCTGCTGATGGGATACGCCAATGGCCGTTTCACGGATCCGATGTCTTCAGTGGAGCCGGTGTTATGAGCCAGTTGGGACATCAAACCATCGCCGCGGCATTGAGGCAGGATCCTCGGGTCATTGAGGCTCGCCGGTTACTGCACGACGCCCTGGCAGATCATCAGGCGGCGCTGGAGTCGGTGCGCCCGGCGGATGTTGAGCGGATCGAATGCTATGGCGAAGCGCTCGAGCAATTTGCTCACTATCGCGGGGCCAATCTTTACTTTCCTTATCTGGGTAGTGGAATTGGGCGGGGGGCCTTGGTCGAGTTGGATGACGGCAGTGTGAAATACGACATGATCGGTGGTATTGGCGTCCACTATTTCGGCCACAGCCATCGGCGGCTGATCGATGCGGCGCTGGACGCCGCCCTTGCCGATATCGTGATGCAGGGAAACCTGCAGCAGAACACGGAGTCTGCGGAACTGGCGGCGGCGCTGCTGGCGCTGGCGACCGGAAGCGGTGGCAACCTAGAACACTGCTTTTTGACCACCAGTGGTGCCATGGCCAACGAGAACGCGTTGAAGCTGGCGTTCTGTCGGCGGCATCCAGCCGATCGGGTGCTGGCTTTCTCCGGTGGATTCTGTGGGCGGACTCTGGCCTTGGCCCAGGTGACCGACAAGGCCGCCTACCGCATGGGTTTGCCCACGACGCTGGCCGTCGATTATGTGCCGTTCTTTAATGTCGAGGCGCCCGAACGCAGCACGACCATGGCGCTTCGGGCCCTGCATGCTCATTTCCAACGCTATCCCGGTCGGCATGCGGCAATGATCATCGAGTTGATCCTGGGTGAGGGTGGCTACTATCCCGGTCAGCGGGAGTTCTTCGTTGCCCTGATGCAACTTCTGCGTGAGCGTGAGGTTACGGTGATCGTTGACGAGATCCAGTCATTTGGTCGCACCACCGAGCCGTTCGCCTTTTCTCATTTTGGACTTCAATCACTGGTGGACGTGGTTACCGTCGGTAAGATGAGCCAAGTCTGCGCAACCCTATTCGATGCCGACCACCGTCCGCCGCCAGGACTGGTCAGTCAGACGTTTACCGCCAGTACGTCCGCGATCCTTGCTGCCAAGCAGATCTGTGCAATGATGCAGGAGCCAGGGCTGTTCGGTCCGGACGGGCGCATCGCCCGGCTCAGTGCGCAGTTCGTGGACCGGTTGCAGGCGATCGAGTCCCGCCATCCGGACTGGATCAGTGGCCCTTACGGGTTCGGGGCCATGATCGCATTCACACCGCTGGACGGCAGTCCGGAAACCGCCAGACGCCTGGTGCATGCACTGTTTGATGCCGGCGTGATCGGATTTGTCGCCGGTTCGAATCCGGCGCGTGTGCGATTCCTGCCACCGATGCCCGTACTGCAAGAGTACGAGGTCGACCGTGTCACTGAGTTGCTTGAAGAATCCCTGCAGCATGTTGCAGAGGGAGCCAACGTGTAGAGCGACATGGAGATCCTTCGCCCCATCACGCTAGATGATCTGGAGCAGCTGGTCGAGCTGACCTCAATGGCCGGTCATGGTCTGACCTCACTGCCCAATGATGCTGAACTACTCCATCGCCGGGTTCGGGATTCCGTGCGCGATTTTTCCCGTTCCGATGAATCACCCCAGGGCCAGTCCTACCTGTTCGTATTGGAGGATCTAAGCACGGGCCGAATTGTCGGGACCAGCGGTGTTGTGTCCAAGGTCGGCGGGTTCGAGCCTTTTTATGCCTATCGCATGCAGATGTCGCATCACAAATCCGCGGTTCTGAAAGTCCAGAAAGATGTCCAAGCACTGCACCTGGTGGCGGAGCACAACGGTCCGTCCGAGATCGGCAGCTTGTTTCTGGCCCCCGACAAGCGTCGTGGTGGCAACGGCCGATTGCTGTCGTTGGGACGATTCCTGTACATTGCAGAACATGCACAGAGATTTGAACCAACGGTCATTGCTGAAATGCGCGGCGTGATCGATGCCGAAGGCGGCTCTGTGTTCTGGGACGCGCTGGGCAGACACTTTTTTGACGCGGACTTCCCGGTCGTCGATTACATGAGTGCGGTGGACAAACGCTTCATCGCCGACCTGATGCCGAAGCACCCGATCTACATCCCACTGCTGCCGCCGGCGGCCCAGGAGGTGATCGGGCAGGTACACCAGAACACGTGTCCGGCGTTGCGGCTGTTGGTTGAACAGGGTTTTCGCGATAGCGGCATGGTGGATATTTTTGAAGCCGGCCCCGTATTGACCGTGCAGCGTGACCAGATCGCAACCGTCCAGCAAAGCCGGCGGGTTGAAGTGACCGAGATCTCAGACTCCAAATTTGGGTCCGCAGACCACTTGATTGCCGCAGTGCAAGACGGATTTCGGGTCAGTGCAGGTCCATTGGCCGCAACGGAGTTGGGGGTACGCCTCTGGGCTGGAACGGCATTGGCTCTGGGTGTAAAGGTCGGCCAGTGTGTTCGGGTGGCTCCGCTGCGGCCCGATGCAGAATCGAATCAGGCTCAATCGCACTAGAGACACATGGACCAGAAGCGGGAACAGTGTATCGATGGCCAATGGCTCAGCGGCAGCGGAGTGGAGATGGTTTCGGTCGATCCGGTGACCGGCCGAGTGATCTGGAACGGGCGTGAAGCCGGAGCCGAACAGATCGATGCGGCGGTCGCTGCGGCCCGAACTGCTTTTGAACCGTGGTCGCAGTTGACCTTGGAGCAGCGCCGCCGGCACTTGGACCAGTTTACCAATCAATTGCGGATTCACCGCACCTCGTTGGCTAAGTTGATCAGCAGCGAAACGGGTAAGCCGCATTGGGAAGCGATGGGCGAAGTGGATGCAATGGTTGCCAAGATTGCGATCACCGTTGAGATGTGCGCTCATCGCTGCGCCGAACAAATTTTTGATACCCCTGACGCAAGGTCGATCACCCGGTTCAAACCGCAGGGGGTGGTCGTTGTGCTGGGGCCATTCAATCTTCCAGGCCATCTACCCAATGGCCATATCGTGCCGGCACTGCTGTTGGGCAATGCCGTGGTATTCAAGCCCAGTGAACTGACGCCCGCCGTGGGTGGGGAAATGGTGTCACTGTGGCAGAGCGCAGGTCTTCCGCCTGGGTTGGTCAACCTTGTTCAGGGCGGTCCGGTCGTCGGTGCAAACTTGGTCAGCCACAAGCAGATCGATGGCGTGTACTTCACCGGCAGTTACGCAGCCGGACAGGCGATCAATCGGGCCGTAGCGGACAGGCCGGAGATGGTCCTGGCCCTGGAGATGGGTGGGAACAATCCGCTTATCGTTCATTGTGCCGGTGATCTGGATGCAGCGGCCTACCTGACCGTGCTCTCGGCCTACATCACTTCAGGACAACGCTGCAGTTGTGCTCGGCGCCTGATCGTGGTCAATGGCAGCGAAACCGAAGATTTTCTTCAACGTCTCTGCGTGATGATCGATCAGATCAAGGTCGGGCCGCCCGGTGGCAGTGTTGAGCCTTTCATGGGTTCATTGATCTCACAGGCTGCAGCTGAAAAGACGCTTGGCTTTCAGCAGGCGCTACGCGAACGGGGCGGCCGGGTGCTCATCGAATCACGAGCAATGGATCCGGCACCAGCCCTGCTACGCCCGGGCCTGGTCGATGTCAGCGGGGTTGAAGATTGTGGTGACGAGGAAGTTTTTGGGCCACTGCTGCAACTGGTTCGGGTAAATGATTTTGATGAGGCGATCGAGCAGGCCAATCGTACTTGCTATGGACTGGCCGCCGGCTTGCTCTGCGGTGATGGCGAACTTTACCGGCACTTCCAACGGCGGGTTCGTGCGGGCGTGATCAATTGGAATCGACCAACAACTGGTGCCAGTAGTCGCTTGCCATTTGGCGGTGTCGGTCGCAGTGGCAACCATCGGCCAAGCGGGGCCTATGCGGTTGATTACTGCGCATATCCGGTCGCATCACTGGAATCCCAAACCCTGAACATGCCAAAGACTCCGTTGCCGGGCATTCTGGAGCCAGTGTGATGGCCGAAGCGTTGGAAGTGAACTTCGACGGCTTGGTCGGGCCTACCCACAACTACGCGGGGTTGTCGCTGGGCAACTTGGCATCAGAAGCACATCGTCACCATGTATCCAACCCACGGGCCGCGGCCCTGGAGGGCCTGGCCAAGATGCGCCATCTGGCGGGAATCGGTCTGGCCCAGGCGGTGCTGCCACCACAGGAACGACCGGACTTGGATCTGCTGGGCCGGCTGGGATTAGCTGGCGTGCCCGAGGCCCACGCACGATCGCCGCAACTGCTGGCCGCGGCGTGCAGCAGTTCAAGCATGTGGGCTGCCAACGCGGCGACCACCTGTCCATCGGTAGACAGCGCCGATCATCGTGTGAAGTTTGTACCGGCCAATCTCTACAGCGAACTGCACCGGTCGATCGAGGCTCGGGCCACTACCGTGCACCTGGAGACTATTTTTGCTGACCGACATTTGTTTGATGTCCAGCACCCGCTGCCAGCGACAGTCGAATTGCGCGATGAGGGTGCGGCCAACCACAGCCGCTTTTGTATGGAGTATGGGCAGCCGGGAGTTCACCTGTTCGTGTGGTCGGAGTCGACGGGGCGGTATCCGGGGCGCCAGTCCCGGTCCGCCTGTGAATCGGTGGCCCGCCGTTTTGGCCTGGAGCCGGGCCGGCGGGTCTATGCCCGCCAGAGCGATGAGGCCATCAATGCCGGCGTTTTCCATAACGATGTTATTGCGGTAGGCAACCTGGACCTTCTGCTCTATCACGAGGATGCCTGGGTCAATGCACAAGCGGTCATCGACCGCTTGCGGCACGCCTTTGAGCCACTACGCTGCATTCGGATCAGCCGGCAGCAACTCTCACTGACCGAGGCGGTACAAACCTATCTTTTCAATAGCCAACTGGTTCGCTTGGCTGATGGCCAAGTCATATTGATCTGTCCTGACGAATGTCGGCGCATCGATCGGGTCCAAGAGTTGGTCGAACAGATCGACATAATTGATGCCGTTCACTACGTCACCATGCGCCAGAGCATGTGCAATGGCGGCGGACCGGCCTGCATGCGGTTGCGGGTGGTTCTGACCGAGGCCGAACGGCGGGCCGTACACCCGGGCGTGTGGTGGTCGCCGGCGTTGGATGAACAGTTGGTCGACTGGGTTCATCGGCACTACCGCGACCGGCTGGCACCGGTCGATCTGGCGGACCCTGACTTGATTGCGCAAGGCCGCGCAGCGCTTGACGAATTGACGGGCATTCTGGGTTTGGGATCGATATATCCGTTTCAGAGGGCGGGATAGCATTTAGCGCGATTACTTTGTAGTTCCCGTAGCACGGGTACTTTTATGGCGGCAGCTGAATACCGTATGCAGAAATACTAAACATGCTTGGCGACAGGCAATCTGTTTCAAGAAAAGGAAATATTCCCATGACAGCGATTCATGATCTACTTAAAAGACTCTGGCAGGGCTATAGTCAGATGAACCCGCAGGCGGAGTCGATTTACCGGTTCCTGACCGAACGCGGGGAAAAAGTGGTCAACGACCACATTGCTCTGCGCACCTTTGACGATCCTCGTGTCGGCATCGAAGTACTCTCAGCGGGTTTTCTTGCCGGTGGCTATCGTGCCGGCGATGAATACAGCTTCACGGAAAAGAAACTGGCTGCCCGTCACTACGAACCGCCGGATGTCTCGTTACCCAAGGTGTTCATCAGCGAATTGAAGCTTGCCGACTTCTCCGAGAACCTGCGATCACTCGTCGGTCGATTGCTGGACCAGGTGCCTGAGCAAACATGGACCCGCAGCGACCTGGCCGTCATCGGTCGCCCGTGGTCTCTGTCGCATGATGAATACCTGGCACTGGCTGAAGAAAGCGAGTACGCCGCCTGGATGGCGGCATTTGGTTTCCAGGCCAATCACTTTACGGTGCTGGTCAACGCTTTGGCGACATTCGACGGGCTCGAGTCGTTCAATGCCTGTCTCAAGCAGGCCGGTTACCAGCTAAATGCAAGTGGCGGTGAAATCAAGGGCTCACCGGAGGTCTGTCTTGAACAGTCTTCAACCTTGGCTGATCGGGTATCGGTCGATTTCAGCGATTCGGTACAAACGATTCCTGGTTGCTATTACGAGTTTGCCCGCCGGTATCCGCTGCCTGACGGTTCGCTATTTGGCGGCTTTGTCGCCCGTAGCGCGGACAAGATATTCGAGAGCACGAATCGGCGCTAGTCCTCGCCAGCATGTGGCGGCGTCAAATGATTCCGAATATGGCGAACACGCCGCTACCAGTATGTCATCGCATCTTCAAAGAGCGCCTCTAGTTCCTCTTTCCCAGCCGGTTTTGGTGAGAGCTTGTTGACACGGTGCTGAGGAAGCGTGCCTTCAACCAGGGCGGGGATGTCCGCGGAGGTGTATCCCACGGCGGACAGTCCATTGGGGATATTCAATTGCTGCATGATGTGGATGATCTGGTCCGCAAGCAGGTGGCCGCTATCCTTAGTATCGGTGCCTGCGACCTTGGCGCCGATCGCCTCAGCCGCGGCCAGGTGGCGGTCCGGGCAGGCCGGCGCCGTAAAGCGGAATACCGCCGGGGCATTGAGAATCACCGAGATGCCATGGGGCACAATGGGGTGGTCATCGCAATAGTCCGGCGGGCAATACTCGCGAACCATACCTGAGACCGGGTAGGACATCCCGTGGCACAGGTGTACCCCGGCATTGCCGAATCCCATTCCGGCATACGTTGCAGCCAGGAGCATCATGCCGCGTGCCTGATCGTCCTCGGGGTGGCCAACGGCACGTTCCAGGTGCTTGGCCACCATGCGCATCGCCTGCAATGACCAGATATCGCTGATGGGATTGGAACCTTGATAAGTCGGCCGCTCCACCGGCCGATCCGGCTTCGGTCGATGGTTAAATGGCAGGGCGGTGTAGGACTCAACCGCGTGGGCCAGCACATCCAAACCGGTAGAGGCCGCCACCATTGGGGGAAGGTCACGGGTGTTGTCCGGATCAATCAGACCCAGGGTCGGCTTGAGTCGGCGATGAGCGATCCCCGTCTTAGCACGCAGGTCTGTCAGATCAAAGATGGCCACACCGGTGGTTTCGCTGCCGGTCCCAGCCGTGGTGGGTACGGCGATCAGAGGCTTGACCGGCCCTGGTACCGGCTTGCCCCGACCGACGGGCACATTGACGTAGTCGAAGAAGTCGGCCGGGTACGAGGTGTACAGGTTGACGGCCTTGGCGGTGTCAATGGTGGATCCGCCACCCACGGCCAGGAAGCCATCGGACTGATGTGCATTGGCGAAGTCGATTGCTTCACGAAAAGACGTGTCGGTCGGCTCTACGCGCACCTGGTCGAAGAAGTCATACTCGATCCCCTGATCCTGGAGTGACTCGATTGCAGTGGTCACGGCCGGGGCTTTGGACAATCGCGGGTCGGTCAGAACCATGACCTTCTTGACGGCCATGTCGCGCAGGTCCATACCCACTTCGCGGGTTACGCCGGGCCCGTAGCGGATATTGGAAGTTGCTATCTCAAAGGCCGTGTCATTATTCATCGTGCATGCTCCGACGTATGAATTTTGGCCATGATAGCTGCCTGGACCGCTATTGGTGGGGGCCAGCGATATAATTCAGACCCGATCTTGAAACGGGCAAGTTCTGTGGTGGCCTTATGAGTGAGTAAAGCAAACATGACGGATCTGACCGGGCATGCCGCATTAATTACCGGATCGAGTAAAGGGGTGGGCCGAGCGATCACCGAGGCCTATGCTCGTGCCGGTTGTCACGTAGTGGTCCACGGGCGGCAGGACAGCGACGAGGCGAAGGCAGTGGTTGCTGCCTGCGAAGCCCCGGGCGTGCGTGCTTCATTTGTTGGCGGCGATCTTTCAGGGCCAACTGCTGCGGCAGTGGAGCAGGTCTTTGCGTCTGCGATCGACATCGAGCCGGAACTGGACATCCTGGTCAACAATGCCGGGCAGTATTTCGACTCGCCATTCCTGGAGATGGATCTGGAACGATTCGAAAAGACGATGCGGTTGAACGTTGCCTCGGGCTACTTTCTGACTCAGCGGTTTTCCCGCCACTGGATTCAGAACCAGGTCGCAGGCCGGGTGCTCATGATCGGTTCAATCAATGGGCGTTTGGCTGAGCCGGTTTCCACAGCTTACGATGCTTCGAAGGGTGCAGTGGAGATGATGGTCAAGACCCTGTGCGTTGCTTTGGCGCCCCACAACATTCGAGTCAACGGGCTGGCACCGGGTTTTGTCTGGTCACATGCAACCGCATGGGCGCAGGAAAACACCGTAGCAGCAGATTGGCTGATGCACCACACGCCCAATGGCCGGATCCCATCAGCGGATGTCTGCGGTGGTGGTGCGGTTTACCTGGTCAGCGATGCCGCCGAGCACGTGCACGGGCACATGCTGCTGGTCGACGGTGGCATGGCAGCGTGGCAGCACCCGGAGCCGCAGGGGACTGGCTGACAATCGCATGATGAGTCCGTCCATGACAGAGAGAGCCTTGACGGTTGCAGTCGTTGGTTGTGGGGCCGTGGCTCGATCCCTGCACCTTCCCAATATCGTAGCCAATGACCGTTTGGTGTTACACACCTGCTGTGATTTATCGGAGACGGCTCTGGCCGAATGTCGGGACAATTTCAAACCCATTCGCACTTGCAACGATTATCGTGAGGTCACCGCCGATCCAGAGGTGGACGTGGTGGTACTGGCAGCGACTGAAAAATTGCGACTGCCGATAATTACTGCCTGCGCTGACACCGGGAAACCTCTTTACGTGGAGAAGC
>CAUZOD010000066.1:0-11874 GCA_963581115.1 Phycisphaerae bacterium
TGGCCATGGTTCGTCATGATATACGAGGGGCCTGTCCTAGGGCGCCTGTGGCGTGTACGGTTGCCCTGCTGGAGCGATTTGAGCCTTGTCGTTGGCCCCGGCTATTCACCTTCTATCTGTTGGGCGCCAGGCGCGTTCTTGATGATAGGAAGAAGCCATGCCTTGAGCCCAGCTTCGCAATGATGCGTGTTTAGCTGGTCTTAGCTTTGAGGGTATTTTCTACTTGCCCACGGCGACGGGCGGAGAGGACCGATTGGACACCCATGCTTAGGTAGGCAATGAATACGAGGATGGACAGCATCTGAACCGCTTGCATCGATCTGACCATGCGGGCCAGGAGGATTGTCGCGACGATCGCTCCTATCAAGGCCACAGTGAGAGCCACATGGATGAGGTGCTTACGCAGGTCTTTCTTAAAGGCAACTATTCCACTAGTGGTGATCAGCAGACCCGCAATTGCTGGTACCAGAGGTGTCCAGTCGCCTTCGATCGGCGCGCCGAACTTAAACCCAAACCCGATCAGAATAAGAGTTATTCCAGCAAATAGGCTGATCACAGGCATTGAGGGGGCCTTTTTAAGTTCTACTTGACAAGGGTTGGCAGGTTTCAGCGAAGGACTCGAGTTTGGCGATGTAGGCGCGGGAGAGGCCTTGCTTATGGGCACCGCGCAGCAAGGTCTGGAGATACCGAGTGCTGGGTGCTTCTGACCCGGGGTTGCCAGTTGCCACGAAGGTCCAAGCCATCTGCATCGTGCCATTACTAAGTTGCACCCGGATCTTACGACGGAGATAGAGGCCTTGATCTACTTCCTCGTATTGATCCAGTACTCGCAATTGGTGGGCAGTGATTCGGTACACGACGCCTTCGACCCATTGGTTGGTCCGACCTTGGGCCAGTGTGGCTACGGCTCCACCCCAGTCATCATCTCTGGTCGGCGCGAATGCCAGGCTATAGCCATTTAGGCGGGCGGTCCCGACCATGTGGGCGCCATCGCAGTGTCGGGCCAGTTGTTCCGGATCAACCAGACATCCGTATGCAAAAATATTTTTCACGTCTCTAGTGTACGCGATCGTCTATGATCCGAAACCATCACCTTTTTTGGAGCAAATTATGGCGAGATCTAATTCCATCATGACCGTGGTCATTTGCGGCCTCTTATCGGCAGCAGTTGTATTCGCGGGAGACGTGGTCACTACCCAGCCCGATACTGCAGGAGAAATTGATGCGGCCAGTGTCAGCTACATTGTCGGCTACGATATGGGAACTCAGGTTCGGAACATCAAGCTGGGGATGCCACTTGACGTGGATCAACTTGTGGCGGGGGTTCGTACGGCGGCGATGCGCGAACCATCACGATTGCCCAGAGAACAGGCCCAGGAGATTAGGATGGCCCTGCGTCAGCGGTTAAACCCTTCAGCGTCGGAAGCGGCCGTTAAGCCCGAAGATGGTGCAGCAACGGGGGCAACCTATCAGGAGCAGAACCGTCAACGTGAAGGTGTGGTGCAAACGGATTCGGGTTTGCAGTACCGCGTGGTGGTTCCCGGGGTCGGTCAATCGCCCGGCATCGAGGATTTGGTTGTAGTCAACTATCGTGGCACGCTTGTAGATGGGACAGTTTTCGACAGTTCCTTTGAGCGGCCGACACCGGCGATGTTTCCGGTGGCCCGAGTCATTCCTGGTTGGACCGAAGCCTTGCAATTGATGAAGCCGGGGGCCAAATGGGAACTGGTTATTCCTTCGCACTTGGCCTACGGTGAATCAGGCAGTCCGCCCAACATCGGTCCCAACCAGACGCTGTTGTTCGTTGTGGAATTGTTGAGCATTCTGCCACCACAGCAGAACTAGGGTTGAGTCGCTCTGGAGGATCAATTGCGATGGCATTGGAGAATGAGATACGCCGGGACAACGCTCTGCACAGCGGCGATGGGTCTTTGGGCTCTGGCGATGCTTGGTGCGATTGCCGTTTCCGATCCATGTGATCAGTCCGTGAAGCCTGTCGGATTTTCCGAACCTATCAATCCTCCTGGCCGAGTCGTGCCACTGGTGGGCATGACATTGAACGTCTACCACGCCACGGACTTCCAACTCTATCTGGAGGCGACCGATCGGATTGCGGAACTGGGATGCAACGCGCTGCAGGTTGTCACTCCGGTGTTTCAACGCAATGGGGTAGCACCACAGGTTGAGACCGCCATGGGGCCGGGGCGTGGGCCGGGGCCGAAGGCTCTGATCACGTTGCTACGTTACGCACGGTCTAAAGGGTTGCACACCACGCTAATGCCGCAGGTCAATCTGACCGAACCACGGGGAAACGAGTGGCGGGGCAAGATCCATCCTCCTCGCTGGGCGCCGTGGTGGCAGAGTTATCGTCGGGCGGTTGAACATTTTTTGGAGGTTGCGGTGGCGGCCGATGTCGATCTTTTTTCCATTGGCTGTGAACTGGTTACCACAGAAAAGCCTCAGCACATGGATCAATGGCGGAGAATTATTCGTGATTGTCGGGCTCGTTTTGAGGGCCAACTGACCTATTCCACGGTGTGGAATCATTACCAGTCGCCCGGGTTCTGGGATCAGGTCGATCTGATCGGTGTTAGTGGGTACTGGGACTTAACTCGGGAGGCGCAAGATCCGCACCATCCCAGCCCCGGGGAGTTGGCACGGTGCTGGCAGCAGATCCAGGAGCAGCTATTTGCCTTTGCGCAGGAACATGGCCGGCCTCTGCTGATCATGGAACTAGGCTATCCGGCATTGCCTTGGGCCCTGAAAGATCCGTGGAACTACATCAATAGCAACGGCGCTTCGCCAGACGTCGATGCTCAAGCGGTGGGTTACCGAGCTTTTTTGGCGGCGTGGGGAGATCTTTTGCGGAATCCGGATCCACGTTTTGGGGGTGTGCACTTCTACAAGTGGGATATTTATCAGCAACTGACAACTGACGATACCGGCTATGGTATTGAGGGTCGGCCCGCCTATGAGCAGTTGTCGCGTTGGCTTACAACGATGAATTCCATCCAGTGAACTGTACCGCCGGTTCGCACATTTCAGTACGGGGTGGCTGCATTAGTCGGCCATGAGGATGTAGGAAGCGTCGGTTCGCATCCCGTGGCATGGCGAGGTAGTCTGCTTGCGTGAGTGATCGTGATCGCGTGAACATTCTCGTGCTGGGTGCAGGCGGGCGCGAGCACGCTTTGGGCTGGAAGCTCAAGCAGTCGCCGCGTTGTGGGCAGCTGTTCTTTGCCCCGGGCAATGGCGGTACCGCCGAAGTGGGACGCAACCTTGCGTTGGCGATTGAACCGGTCAACACCAAGACCGCCGATGCGATCAGTTTCTTCTGCCGTGATCATGAGATTGGGCTGGTGGTGATTGGCCCGGAAGATCCCTTGGCGCATGGGTTGGCTGATCGACTTTCCGACCAGCACAAGAGCATACGAGGTCTGGATGGGTTGAAAGTATTCGGTCCGATTGCCAGCGCGGCTCGCCTCGAATCCGACAAGGCATTCAGTAAGCGGTTGATGCGGACGGCATCCATACCCACTGCGGATGCCAAGGTTTTCACCGATCATATGGTGGCAGCTGAATACGTTAACAGTCGTGAGACGCCCGTAGTGGTCAAGGCGACTGGATTGGCCAAGGGCAAGGGCGTAATCGTCTGTGACGACAATGTGCAAGCGATGGCAGCAATTAAGAGTTGTATGGTCGATCGTGCGTTTGGTGTTGCGGGTGATATTGTTCTCGTGGAGGAACGGCTGGTGGGACAGGAAGTCTCCGTGCTGGCGCTCGTCGATGGGCGAAATATTTTTGTGCTGGATCCTGCGCAGGACCACAAGCAGATTGGCGCCGGTGACACCGGTCCCAACACCGGTGGTATGGGCGCGTATTGTCCCACCCCGCTTATTGATGAATCGCTGATGAATCAGATCGAAGGAGAGATTTTGGTGCCGGCGGTGGATGCTTTGCGTCGTGAAGGTGTGATCTATCAGGGCGTGCTCTATGCGGGTTTAATGCTGACCGCCGGCGGTCCCAAGGTTATCGAGTTCAATTGCCGTTTTGGAGATCCAGAAGTCCAGCCGCTGATGATGCGAATGCACGGTGACTTGGTGGAAATAATGCTTGCCACTTGTGAGGGCCGACTGGATGAGGTGGATCTATCCTGGGATGCGCGTTGCTGCTGTTGTGTGGTGATGGCCAGTGCCGGGTACCCGGCGGCCTATGAGACTGGCAAGGTGATCGTGGGAATTGAGCAGGCTGAGTCGGCCAACAGCACGGTCAAGGTTTTTCATGCCGGGACCCGTCGCGACCGGGATGGGAGCCTACAGACCTCGGGTGGGCGGGTGCTAAACGTCTGTGCCTTGGGTCAGGATTTACCCCAAGCCCAGGACCGGGCCAATGCGGCCTGCGACCAGATCAAATTTGAAGGAGCATACTTCCGTCGGGACATCGGGCGCAGAGTTCTGCATAATTCCTGTAAATAGCTTCCATTAAGATATTTACATGTAAGAGTTGGCGCCAGTCAGGTTCTGTGATTTCCTTGCCATCTTGCCGGAATTCGCTAGACTACTATGGCAGTCCTTCCTTGTATCCGGGGATTCAGGTGGGGTCGTTCAACTACCGCGATTGGGTGTGTCGCGCCAATCGAACATAAACGTGGCTGAGGCCAGTGCAGTGAGGCGAGCCTTGAACTACATCGCAGTGCCACTGGTGAATCAGGCTACTCGCCGCGCATTTACCTTGATCGAATTGCTGGTGGTTCTGGCAATCATTACTTTACTGGTGGCATTGCTTTTGCCCGCTCTGGCTCAATCGCGTGAGGCAGCTCGGCGGGCTGTATGCGCCAATCATCAGCGCCAGGTCGGCTTCGCTTTTCACACTTATGGCGCCGACCATGAGCAACACTTAGCCATGGCGCTCGACCAGCCTCAGCCTAGTAAAAGCTGGACATGGGATGATACGTTGGGTGAGTACCTTTCATCACATGCAACCGATGCTGAGCGTGCCCGCGCCACGCATATCGAGGTGAGCAGTGCCAATTCAATCCTGGCCTGTCCCTCGGACCAGACGGGAACAGGTCGTCGTCCATTGCGGTCCTACGCCATGGTTCAGGCGGGCGTGCCAGATGTGCCTGATCAGTTGCCACGTGGTACCGGTGTTGTCTTCGGCTACGGCGGGCGTCGGCCTCCGCAGTTGCGATTCGGGTCCAGCGAGATTCACGAGGCCAGCGGGACGTTGATGCTGTCAGAACTGAGTATTGACGGCTTGTCGAACGTATTCGGTGGCGGCAATGATCAGGGGTCATACTTTGAGTTCGTCGACATCAGTACTTCGATTCTCAATGCTGCGCATCAGCAGCTTGATGAACGGCATCCCGACAACAAGACAATCTTCTTCAGGGCTCGGTATACCCACGGTACGGTACTGCGGCCACTGATGAACTACCTATTTGTCGATGGCCACGTACGAATTCATCCTCCCGGAGAAACGATCGGTGATCAGCTGTTGAGCGGCGATCGCCCGGAGGGCTTTTGGACCCGCCGTAGCAGCGACTAGTTATTATCGCGGTACTTTAGGTTCATCCGGACTGGATGAACCCAGCAGGAACCCAGAGCCATGATTCCGCCCTTGAGCACGCAGAGCAACATCTACCTCCAATACTGCGGAGCCTCCGGTGGGACAACGGCCTAGCGCATTAGAGAAGACGCCATGTTATTATTCCATTTTTCATAAAGGGTTTTCACCATGCGAATGTCAACCGATGTCATGGCAGGGGTGCTGTTGGGCACCGTCGGCTTGGCTTTTCTGGCGCCGTCTTCGGCCCGGGCAATCCAGACTCAGGCCCTGCAGTACGACTACTGGCTTCAGGACCAAGGGCGCGACCACAAGGGCGTGGTGCGGCTGGATTATTTCGAGTGGGCGGTAGAGCCGGAAGTTGAAGAGGTTGACGACGGGCAGGGCGGGACAACATTCGTTTTCACGCCAGGCGTCCCCTTCTACACCTCTGCGGGCTTTCAGACGGCGACCGTGATCGACCCAGAGTTCCTGATTACCACGGCCTTGCCCCAGATGGGTAATGGTCTCTTCCAGATCACTGTCGAAGGTACCAGGCACACAATATTCGATTGGTGGACAATCGGAGGCGAATTTGCTCAGGAGGCGTATAACCCGGGGAATCTGTTCGTCCTGCGGCTGTTAAATCCACTGCCGGCATCGATCCCTGTTGTTCCTTTACCACCTTCAGGATTCAATGCCCGCGAACAAGACGTCGAGGTTGTCAGTTTTGGACCTATCCAACTCGGTCAGCCGGGGATCAGTGGTGAAGAGGGTGATGGAGATGATGATGGGGAAGGAGGTTTTGCTGGTGGAATTCGTCGGTCCGGGTTCAACCGATTCGATGTGAGGGAGCTAAACGAATTGTTAACCGCGGAAACCATGCTGGTCATGGACCAGGACCAGTGGCCCCCTAATATCGGGATCTTACTTGACCGGTCGCCTTTCGGCACCGATGGCTTTGATTCGGACCGGGATCTGCCGGTCGTGTTGGAGGCAACGCTGGATGGAAACGATGCCGGTGGGGCGGCTATTGTCAACGGATTTTTGGCAGGTCTGGCCAATGCCACCTACACGATTCAGACAGAAGAAACAAAGCAGATCCCGCGGACAATTTCGTTGTTTACCGATCTTGAGATCTGGTCGGACGACGTTGCGGAACTGCTGGACCGTAGCGCGTGGTCTCCGGATTCCACCGGGCTGGGCATCATGATGCCCGCTTCGCCCGAAGGCTGGGAAAAAGCTCTTAATGGCTTCGACATCGAATTCTTCCGGGAAAATGGGATGATACTTCCCGACGATATGGCTGAATTACCTAGCGAAGCACCGCCAACCTTGGCACCATCGCCGTCGTCCAACGCACCTTCAGCTCCAACCATGACTTCGGAGCAGGCGGCGGTCGCAACCACTTTGGCGCACTTTTTGGAGATTCAGGAGCAGGAGCCATTCGGGCCTGAAGCCCAGATCGGCCTGCCGATCGGCGGCACGGGGATGTTCCTTAATGGCGCCACATTTGATTACAACTCCGCTGGATCCGGTGCGATTCTGCCATTCGACTTTAGTGGTGTGGGCGACTTGGGCGAGGTCGAGTTCGGCTTATTGATCGACTTCAACCGTGATGGCGAGATTGATGGTGCAGACATTGATGCCCTGTATGGTCACGTTGGCGAGCAGATCGGATCGACGACGGCTGTCTTGGATGCGATGTTCGACCTGACTTTGGACACGGTCGTAGATCGGGGGGATGTTGACATGTTGGTGCATGACGTCTTTGGCACCGATTACGGCGATCTAAATCTAGACGGGCTGATCAATCACCTCGATAAGAACACACTTGAATTCAACCTAGATCAGCCGGGCGGATGGGCGATGGGCGATGTTGATGGTAGTGGTACTGTGAACACGGCGGATTTAGCGATCCTGATGTCCAATGTTATTTTGTTGCTTGGCGATGGGAATAATGATGGTCTGGTAACGGGTGCTGATTTGATTGCGGTGCAGGCCAACTTTGGCACCATCAGTGATGCCGATGGGTTGCAACTCGGCGATGCCAATGATGACGGTCTGGTGACGGGTGCCGACCTAATTGCCGTGCAAGCGAGCTTTGGGGCGGTGCTGAATGCAGGCGGCGGGTGGTCGGCGCCGGTGCCGGAACCGATGACCATTACGGTTCTGGCATTGGGCATGGCCATTTGCCTGCGGCGTTACCGCTGACCACCGGACAGATCAATATCATCTGAGTTGCCGCCCTTTTGGGCGGGCGATTTCGTTGTATCCTGTCAGTGCCATGCTCGAAGAAATTGATCAACTCGAAGCGCAGGCTTGCGGCGATCTCGAGGCGGTGGCCGATGCCCAACAGCTCGAGGCGTTTCGCATCCGGTATCTGGGCAGCAAGGGAGCCATTAAAGCGTTGATGGCCCATCTAAAACAGGTGCCTGCAGCAGACAAGCCCGCATTCGGCCAGAAGGCCAATACCCTTCGGGTGATGATCCAACGCTCATACGAGCAGAAGAAAGAGGTCTTGGCTCATCGCACGGATTCACGGTCGGTACGGGGGGGGCGGATGGATCTGACTGAGCCAGGCACACCGTCACGGCTTGGTCGTGAGCACGTAATTACCCAGTCGATTGACCAGATGCTCGAGGTTTTTGGGCGTATGGGATTCGATGTGGCCACCGGACCCGAGGTCGAAGATGAATATCACAACTTCGTTGCATTGAACATTCCGCCCGAGCATCCGGCGCGAGATCCGCTGGAAAACTTCTATCTTTCCGATCCCAATGGCGACAATCCTTGGATGCTCCGATCACAGACTTCGACGATTCAGATCCGGGTGATGGAGGCGGCTCCGCCGCCGGTACGTTTGGTGGCGGTGGGGCGGGTCTATCGGCCGGACGAGCATGATGCGACTCACTACTCAATGTTCCATCAGATCGAGGGCCTATACATCGATCGGAACGTGAGCCTGGTCGATCTTAAGACCACCCTCTTGAACTTCACCCATGCTTACTGGGGCCCAGAGGCACAGGTTAAGCTGTTGCCGAGCTACTTTCCCTTTACAGAGCCTAGCGCCGAACTTTATGTAAAGATCCAGCTGGGTCGTGGCGATGCTGCCCAGTGGATGGAGGTCGGTGGATGCGGCATGATCGATCCAGCGGTGTTTGAGCATGTGGGTTACGACCCCGATCAATGGACGGGATTTGCCTTCGGCCTGGGCATTGAGCGCTTGGCCATGCGCAAGTATGGCATCGGTGACATCCGCTGGCTTTTTGAAAACGATGTGCGATTTCTTCGGCAGTTCTAGCCCGGATGTTTTATAGAGCCAGAACAGGCTTGGCAAACTTCTACACCACTTGAGTCGCGATTCAATTAAAGGGCGGTGGGGGCGCTCCGCCGGGGCCATTGGGGATTGTAGCCTGACCGCCACCTTGCTGCTGCTGTATGTTCGTGACCGTGTTGGAGATCATCTGTAGAGACTGCATCGGTAGATAGAGGCGTATGGCCGCACCGTGGTCCTGGATGCCCGCCGCAGCACACAGGGGTGGCAGGCCTTCGGGGACTACGATCAGCGGCATTCCTATCAGGGGCAGGAATCCGTTGGCCATCTGTGCAATGCCCGAGATGCTGAGGTAGCTTTCCATCACCGGATTGGGCAGCATTGCAGTGTTTCGCACATTGCGGATCGGTCCGGCGGCGCCGACGCCTGTACCTTGGTCCACGGCGGCCAGAGCCTTGGTGATCATCTGCGGATCGATGTGGCTGGTCTGGATCACGTATTTACCCTTGGCCGCAATGTAACCCTGGTGGGATCTGGCAGCCATCATCAGGGATGCCATGGGGCCGGGCATGGCCTCCGCAGGCAAATTTATATTCAATTCGTATTGATCAACCCGTACGCCGTCGATCTGCATTGCATTTTCCATATAGCGTGCGGTGTAGGGGGGCAACGCGTCGGGTTCCAATGCCGGTGCAGCGTTGTCGTCGATCTGGTTTGACCTCTGGTTGAGATTTTCGAAAAGCTGCTTCGTCTGATCGAGGAAGGCCCCGGTGTCGTCAACCTGGTAGACACTGAGGCTATTGAATCCACCCATCATCATCATCATCATGTTGTTCGGATCGGGCGCATAGAATACCGAGGCAATGCCGTTGACCTGTTCAATCAATAGCATCACATCTTTCGCAACTGCCGAGTACATATCCGGTTGCCCAGCGGGTATCTGCGAGAGAATCCGTTTCAGCATTGCGGCCATGTTGATCGCGTTTAGATCAAGGCTCGATGCGACTACATAGGGTTCGTCCGGTAGTGTGGCCAGAAGTCCTACTGTATCGGCCGTACCGCCGGGCAGCATTGAAGCGAGGATGGCGTCGGCTTTATACTGAACGGCACAGGTCAGACCCACACCGGCATCGGACAGATCCAGGGATCCAACCAGAGCCTCTAGGCCTTCGACGAACACCTCTATCTCGTTGACGAAGGCATCGGCGAGCTGCTGGGCGTCGGCTTGGTCCGCAGCCTGCTGCAGTGCAATTACGACGGCCGCTTTCAGTTTTGGGATGTCAGCGTACACAATCAAATCACCGCTGGACAGGTACTTGTTCCCGATCGCACCTGCCTGCTGAGCAATCGTGGATGCCGCATTCCCAGCTTCATACGCGGCCGTTTCCTCCCGGCTCCGGCACAGCACTGCGTGATCACCCGATCGCCGTGCAAAGCCTCTTTGGCCCTGAGGCATGGTGATGGCACAGATTTCATTGTCACTATTGCCGCCGTACTGCTTCACGAATGTGTTGTAATCAGATACGGGCACAAGCATGGTGATGCGAGGCGATTGATTGGTCTCAAGGGTTTCTTCTAAGTCGGTGATGGCGAACACCATGGCCCCGTTGTCGTTGACCCCTTCGGTCATGCCGGCACGCCGCTTGAACCGGACGAGCACATCCGCGAGATCTTGAGTGGGTAGGTCCAGATTTTGTTGCAACGCGGCGATCTTGTCGCTGAGCCGCGCCATATCGGGAATGATAATTAATATCTGGCTGTTGATCGGGGCCTGATCCATTGCCGCCGCCAGTGCCGCGGGTAGCGCAGCGTGGGCCAAGCCTCCGGGGATCCAGAGCATCATCAGAGCGATCAGTATGGTGGGGGTGGGCTTCATCGCGGACTCCTTGTAAACGTGTGTCCGGAACACTATATCTGCTTGGGCCGGTACAGATCGGCTAGAATCGTCGATGATGATCCCAGAAATGCCAACCGGTGACGGAAACTCCCGTCGGCACAAGGTCTTGGTGGCCATGTCCGGCGGGGTCGATTCTTCTGTGGCTGCTGCGATCTTAAAGGCGGCGGGCCACGAGGTGGTTGGTTGTTTTATGCGGCTGGGTGATCCAGATGAGCCTGACCTGCAGGCCGATTCCACCAGCGTGGGTTCCAAGTCCGGCTATCATCGCCAAGGTTGCTGTTCAGTTCGCGACGCTGCGGATGCCCGTGAAGTTGCTTTGCTGCTCGGGATACCATTTTACGTTCTGAATTTTAGGCGCCAATTTGACCAGATCATCGATTACTTCGTGGGTGAATATAACGCCGGTCGCACCCCCAACCCGTGTATCCGTTGTAATGATTGGTTGAAATTCGGCCGCCTCCACGATTATGCACAGAGCATCGATTGCCAATTTATTGCTAGCGGCCACTATGCCCGCATCGATCGTCGGTACGGCTCCGCGCGGTTGTTGCGAGGTAGGGATTCTCACAAGGATCAATCCTATGTTTTATTTGGCACCCGTCGCCAGCGCCTTGAGCATCTTCTGCTTCCCGTGGGTGAACTTGAGAAGGACGCGGTTCGCCAGATTGCGAAGGCGCATGGACTGCCAGTATTCGACAAGCCCGACAGTCAGGAGATCTGTTTCGTCCCCGATAACGACTACGCGGGCTTGGTCCAACGCCGCACCCCTGATCGGATATCTGATGGAGATATCGTTGATAACACAGGCCAGGTAGTCGGTCGACACTCCGGGCATCAGCACTACACCATTGGGCAGCGCCGCGGTGTTGGGGTTGCCTTGGGGTATCCAGTGTATGTGACTCAGATTGACCCTCAGGCCAATCGGGTAACCATTGGCACAAAGGAATCTTTGCGTTCCGGTGGATGCTTCGCCGATCAAGTCAACTGGCTGATTGATTCGGCACCCTTTGAGTGGCGTCGTTGCCAGGCGAAAGTTCGTTACAACGGAGGATCGTCTCCGGCACGGGTGCGTGCGATTGGTGAAGACGCACTGGAAGTTCGATTCGACCGGCCAATAGATGCTGTGACCCCGGGCCAGGCTGTGGTCTGCTATGACGGA
>CAUZOD010000067.1:0-11677 GCA_963581115.1 Phycisphaerae bacterium
GCGTCCTCTCTTCGTGGACTGTGGCTAGACTATGGAGATGCCCGGTTCCACGACGTCCAAGGAGCATCACCTTCCGTTCAGTCTTGCTGCCCACGAAGAGGCCAGGAGACTGATGCCCGGTGGCGTAAGCTCACCGGTGCGTGCATTCAAGGCGGTGGGCCGTAACCCGATAACTGTTTGCAGCGGTCAGGGCCCGATCGTCACCGATGTTGACGGTAACGATTACATCGATTACGTCGGTTCTTACGGTCCTCTACTTTTGGGCCATGGAGCAGAAATTGTTGCTTCGGCACTAGCCGATGCGGTTGCAGATGGTTGGACGTTTGGGATGCCCACAGAGCGCGAAACAACACTGGCCCGTCTGGTGGTCGAAGCCATCGATGGGGTCGAATTGGTCCGCTTTGTCAACAGCGGTACTGAGGCGGTGATGAGCGCTATCCGCCTGGCTCGAGCGTCAACGGGAAAGGACAAGTTGATTAAGTGCACCGGTTGCTATCACGGGCACGCGGATTCACTGTTGGTGCAGGCCGGAAGCGGGGCCACTACATTCGGCACGGCAAGTTCACCTGGAGTGCCCAGACCGGTGACGGCGGATACGTTGCTAGTTCCCTACAACGATCTGGCCCAGGTACGCGTTGTTATGGAAGAACACCGTGGCCAAGTCGCAGCCATGGTGGTTGAGCCTATTGCCGGGAATATGGGCTGCGTACCGCCGCATGACGGCTATCTTGAGGGGTTGCGGCAGTTATGCGATTGCCATGAGGTGGCTTTGATTTTCGACGAAGTGATGACAGGTTTCCGCATTGGGTACACCGGAGCGCAGGGGCGATTCATGGTGACGCCAGACCTGACATGCTTCGGCAAGGTTCTAGGCGGCGGACTGCCATGCGCTGCGTACGGGGGCGGTGAAACGTTGATGCGTCAGGTCGCACCCGACGGGCCTGTGTATCAGGCCGGCACCTTGTCGGGTAACCCTTTGGCCATGGCCGCAGGGATCGCAATGCTGCGCACGTTGCGCGACACAGACGCCTACGAACGTCTCGAGTGCATTGGTGCGGCTCTGGTGAGCGGACTCCGCAAGGCGGCAGGTCCGCTGGCGGTTCAGGTTCAACGGGTGGGGTCGATGCTTTCGGTATTCTTCTCAGACACACCGGTGACCTGTTACGAGCAGGCCATCGCTACTCAAACCAATCGTTTCAGCGTGTTTTTCGGACAGATGCTGGATGCTGGCGTGATGATTCCACCCAGTCCATTCGAGTGCTGGTTCATCAGTACTACTCATGACTCCTTGTGCCTTGAACGCACGATCAATGCCGCTGAGCATGCTTTCCGCGCTGCCGGAGAGGTCACATGACGGTGATTTGGAGCCTGACCCGAGGCCTTATCAGCGGTCAGGCCTGGTGGCAGACAGACAGGTTTTCCTAGATAATTTGGTTTATCCACTGTGCTTCGGCCACCGATCATATGAGACATGATGACAGCAACTCCCGATACCGATGTACGGATCTTCCGGATCTTGGTTGCCGATGAACTTGCCCTGGAGGGGCTGAACTTCATTCGGGCACAGGAAGACACCGAGTTGGTCAGCAAGCCTGGGCTCAGTGAACAGCAGTACGCCCAGATCATCGGTGAACATGATGCATTGATCGTGCGATCTGGGGTGCGGGTAACAGCAGCGATGCTTCGGAACCCCGGCCGGCTGAAAATCATCGCGCGAGCGGGTGTTGGCGTAGACAACATTGATGTTGAGGCAGCGACGCAGAAGGGCGTTCTAGTCGTCAATACCGCTGAAGCTTCGACGATCACGACTGCCGAGCATGCCTTTGCGCTAATCATGGCGGTGTTGCGGAACCTTGGTCCGGCTTATAGGACAATGATCGCAGGTGGGTGGGACCGGAGGCATTTTCAAGGACGACAGTTATCGGGTAATACCCTTGGAATTATCGGTTTTGGGCGCATCGGCCAGACCGTAGCCAAGCGTGCGCTGGCTTTCAATATGAGCGTGTTGGCGTTTGATCCTTTCATCAACGCGGAAACGATGCTCGAAGGCCGCGTGAAAATGTTCCGTGACTTTATGGATCTTCTGCCGCATGCGGACATCTTGACGTTTCATGTACCGTTGAACGATTCAACCCGTGGAATGCTGAATGCCAGGACGTTTGAGATCTGTCGGGATGGAGTGTATGTCGTGAATGTCGCTCGGGGTGGCGTGGTAGACGAGCAGGATCTGATCGCCGCACTCGATAGTGGCCGGTGCTCGGGAGCAGCCCTGGACGTATTTAGCGAAGAGCCTCTGGCTGTAGATCATCCATTGCGAAGCCATCCTCAGGTGTTGGTGACGCCACATCTGGGCGCGTCGACACATGAAGCGCAGCAGGCAGTCAGTATCAATGCCGCTGAGGCCTGCTTGAGCTATCTGAGAGGTGAAGGGATTCAAGGCGCTGTTAATGCTGGGGGACTTCAGATCGATCTTTCACCGATGCAGAGGTGCTATGTGGATCTCGGGGATCGCATGGCCCGACTCATAAGTCCGATGGTTACCGATGGTTTTGGCAAGGTCACGATTATGATTGCAGGGGAGCAGTTGGCTGCCGGGCAAGGTCTGATCGAGCGAACAGTGCTATGCGGATTGCTCAGGGAGCACCTCTCGGATCCGGTGAACATCATTAATGTCAATGCGGTTGCCGAATCTCGCGGCATCCAAGTGCGCACCGTACTTTGCGAGGCGAATTCAGCCGATGAATTGGTACTGGAGATCGAGGGGCCTGCCAGGGCCATGGGGCGGACCCGGCGAGTTGTCGGTCGGGTCTATGATGATGGCAAACCGCGTGTGGTTGAGATCAATGGCTACCACCTGGATATGGTGCCAGCTGGTGACATGCTGCTGATCCAGAACGAAGACCGTCCGGGCATGATCGGGTTGGTGGGTACCCGGATTGGGGCAGCGGGCGTCAATATCGCGGATATGTCGATTAGTCGGCGGGAAACACCTGAAGGCATTACGGCCATGATGGTGCTGCGCATCGATGCCCCGATCCTGGGGGCACAACTGGATGATCTGAAGTCACAGCTGGGGATTCTCAAGGTTGCATCGCTGCGATTGCCGCCAGAGTAATTTGGTTTGAGGTCTGATCTACCGGTGCACAGGGCCACTTCACGGTCGGCGGGAGTGATCGCGTGGGGAATTCGTCCCGCTCGTGGCTGGCCGACCCAACTGAACCGGTAACAGCGGCCTGGGCCTGCGACAGTTGTGGTACATGTGTAGAATCAGCCGGTTTGAAACATGACTTTGGGTTTGGACCAAAAAATGAACAACGATGATGCAGATCTTGAATCTTCCACGGTTGCCCCACCCACGGGGGGCCAGGCGGACCTATTGCATCGGATGGGCTTAGAGGCCGGTCATGCTGCGGTCGTCGGTTTGCAGTGGGGTGACGAGGGCAAGGGACAGATCGTCGATCAACTTGCCGGTCATTTCGATGCAGTGGTTCGTTACAACGGCGGGAACAACGCCGGTCATTCCGTCCACATTGGTCAGGAGAAGTTCGCTCTACATTTGGTGCCTTCGGGGATCCTCTATCCAGACAAACTGAATATCGTCAGTAACGGCGTGGTCGTCGATCCATCGCCCGATACGGGTATTCTGAAGGAAATTACGGGTCTGCGCAATCGCGGAGTGTTGATTGGCGAGAACCTGCGTATCAGCGATCGGGCCCATGTCGTGATGCCTTATCACAAGGTGCAGGATGCGCTCTATGACGAAGCGGTTGCCCACACCTGGGAGTCCGGCACCGCTATTGGCACCACGGGACGTGGCATCGGTCCTTGCTACGCAGACAAGGCGCTGCGAACCACGGCAATCCGCATGGGAGAACTGCTGGATCCGGATCGGCTGCGGGAGAAGATTAACCGGGTCGTCACAATCAAAAATGTATTGCTTTCAGCTTTGGCCGAGCATTGCGGTCGGCCGTTCGATCCGTTCGATCCGCAGGTGCTGTTGGAGCAGGCCGTGGCGCAAGGACAGAACTTGAAAAGCCATGTGACCGATACCTTCCAGTTGCTCCATAACACTGTCATGGCGGGCAAACGCGTGCTATTCGAAGGTGCCAATGCCGCGTTACTGGATATTGACCACGGCACCTACCCATTCGTGACTTCGAGCAGCACCTCATCGCTCGGGGTGGGGCCTGGGACTGGGCTGCCAGTTCAAACCATGAAGAACGTCATTGGTGTGGCCAAGGCATACACTTCCCGGGTGGGTGGCGGTCCGCATCCGACCGAACTACAGGACGAGGTAGGCGAACACATCCGAAACGTAGGCAAGGAGTTTGGCACTACCACGGGACGGCCACGTCGTTGCGGATGGCTTGATCTGACCGCGGTGCGTTACAGTGTCAGGCTTAATGGCTGTACCGCTATGGTTTGTACGGGATTGAGCGTACTGGCCGGCCTTGATCCCCTGAAGGTATGCGTTGGCTATCGATATGGCGGTCGGAAATCTGAAAACTTTCTTCCTGATGCCGACGTACTAGCCCAGGCTGAGCCTATCTATGAGCAGCTTGAGGGATTTAGTGGTGTGATCGGCGATATTCAGGATTATCGTGACCTGCCGGCTCCGGCCAGAGCCTACATTGATCGGGTAGAGCGATTTGTTGGAGTGCCGGTGAGGGTGGTTTGTGTGGGGCCACGGCGAGATCAGACCATTCTGCGGTGATGGGTACATGCAAGAGTCAGTCGAATCTCCACACCTCGATCTGCCTGTTGAAGCGTTGCCCCGGCATGTGGCCATCATCATGGATGGCAACGGCCGGTGGGCCCGAGCCCGCGGCAAGGGCCGGACTTTTGGCCACCGGTGTGGGGCGGAGGCCCTGCGTCCCATCGTTATCGAATGCGCCCAATTGGGGCTGGAAGCCCTGACGCTCTACAGTTTCTCCACGGAAAACTGGGCCCGCTCGGATGCGGAGGTGCGGGCCCTGATGGATCTGTACGTCGAGTACTTGATTAGTGAACGTGATCTTTTTTATGAGAACAATGTGCGGTTTCTACATATTGGTCGGCGTGAGGGCCTGCCCGGACCCGTATTGGATGAATTAGATCGGATGACCGAGTCCACTCACGAGCATAGCGGCCTGACTATGTTGCTTGCCTTGAACTACGGATCTCGCGGCGAGATTACTGACGCGGTGCGTTCGATCGTGCGGGACGCTCATGCGGGCCAGCTCAAGCTGGAGGCGATCAATGAGGCGATGATTAGTAGCCGCTTGTACACTGCGGGGTTGCCTGATCCGGACTTATTGATTCGGACCGCTGGCGAGATGCGTCTGAGCAACTATTTGCTTTGGCAGATCAGCTATGCCGAGTTTTACATCGATGAGGCACTATGGCCAGATTTCGATGTGACGCATCTACACGAGGCGTTACGTTGTTACTCGCAGCGATGTCGTCGATTCGGTGCTATTGGTGAACCCTAACCGGGAATCTGGCCCTGCCGCATATCTTCCGCAATCGCGTCAATGTTTTCTTGCAGCCAATTCTAGGTCAGCCTGGCGGTGTCGTCTTGGATATGTCCTTACGTGCTTTAAGCGGCCGGCCATAGCGGAATGTGATCAGAAAGCATTTGCGGCAACGCCATGCCTCCATGCGGTTGGCTCGCAGTACTGCATGGGTTCCCGCAATATTCTCGGCAAAGGTACCCGAGTCCTCTCCATGGCCGCGAACCCAGATCAGGCCTTCTGATACGGGCAGGTTGCCCTCTTCCATTGGCCCACTACAGGCGGGGCATCGTAGATTCATGGTGCGTTCGGTGGCCATGGGTCTTATGGTGAGGCCTGAAATGGAGTGGCAGGCACGGATTCGGAGAATTCATCGTGGTGGGGAGGAACTGGACCTAATCCGATCCCTTTCTGACCGATCGTGGCCAGTCTCTGGGGCTCAGCGAGCGTAGTCGACCGTGCGCAGTTCCCGAAGGACCGTGACGCGAATTTCGCCCGGGAACGTCATTTCATCGCTCACACGCTGGGCGATGGTTCGCGCAATGTACGTGCACTTCATATCATCAATCGAGTCGGGATCAACAATCACACGGACCTCGCGTCCGGCCTGGATGGCGTAGGCTTGCTTGACGCCATCGTGGTCTGTTGCGATCTGCTCCAGTTGCTCCAACCGCTGTACGTATCTCTCCAAGGTTTCGCGCCGGGCGCCAGGTCGGGCCCCGCTGATCGCATCAGCGGCCATCACGATTGGTGTATAGGGAGTAGTCGCGGGGATGTCGTTGTGATGGCCCCCAATCGCGTTCAGCACTACCTCGTCTTCTCTGTACTTGCGAGCGAAGTCTACTCCGATCTGTGGGTGGCCACCTTCGACCTCGTGGTCCATGGCCTTGCCCAGATCATGCAGGTACCCACAGCGTCGGGCCATGGCGCCGTCGAGGTTGAGCTGATCAGCGATACTCTGGCAGAGGTATGCCACTTCGATCGAATGGCGAAGAATATTTTGGCCATAGGACATGCGATAATGCAGTCGTCCCATCATCTCTGAGATCTTCGGGTGCAGCCCTTGCACGTTCACTTCGATGGAGGCTTCATTGCCATATTTGACAATGCGCTCCTGCATCTCGCTGCCTACCTGGCTGACGAGTTCTTCGATGCGTGAGGGGTGGATCCGGCCATCCTCCAGTAGCTTATTCAGTGATTCAGCGGCGATAGCCCGCCGGATAGGATCGAAGCATGAGACCACAACCACACCGGGCGTGTCGTCGACAATGACATCCACTCCGGTCGCTTTCTCGAAGGCACGAATGTTACGGCCCTCACGGCCAATGACCCGTCCTTTCATGTCATCGGAAGTGATGGGGATCGCGGACACGGTTGCATCCGCAGTGTGTTCGGAAGCATATCGCTGGATCGCATTTAGAACGATCTCTCGTGATTTCTGTTTGGATTCTTCCTCGGCCCGCTCAGTTGTCCGTTGGATGATCTGGCCCGCCTCATGCTGGCACTGCTGTTCCAGCAACTGCAGTGCCAGCTTCTTTGCCTCGTCCTCGGAGAGGTGGGCGATCGCAAGTAACTTCTGCTTTTGTTGCTCGGTAGTCTTGGCGACAATGTTCCGTTGATTCTCGATCAGGGTGTCAAGCTCTTGTCGGCTTGCCGTAACCACCTTTTCTCTTACCTTGATCTGCCCGTTTAAATCTTCGAGATATTTTTCCTTGGTGGTTAGGGTGTCAAGCTTGCGATCCAGATTATCTTCGCGCTTGGAAACTTTCCGTTCTGCCTTCTGCAGTTCGTTGCGAGCTGTATCGATCGAAGCTTCGAACTGTTGGCGGCGCTTGGCCTGTTCGTTTCGGGCATCGAGTTCAATCTGTTTGGCTAAGGTCTGGCCTGTAGCGTTTGCTTGCTCCTGGATCTGCTCGGCCTGCTGGCGCGCTTGGCTCATGCTTTGCATATTGAGGAGCCGCATCACCACCACTGCACTGGCTAGGCCAACAATCAGGCAGGTAAGCCCGACAATGATTTCAACCACGTATAGCCCCTTTCTGCCGCCGTGCGGGGCGGTCGTTCATGGGGCACAACGAGGCGGGGCGCCTTTGGGTTGTGGCAGCGGCCGATCAATATCGGATTGAACGATGGACGGGGCTTGCAGGGGGTTCGTGTCGGCGATCTGGCTCCTGAATACAGCCAGTTACGGTGGTGGTACCCGCTGGAGTGTGAGGAAAAATGGCAAGCAAAGCGGCTTTTGGCATCGTCAATCTATCCCGTCACTTGACACTGTGGCCAAACGACGGCCGGCGATCCGCTCACAGGGCGGTCCGCTCGGCTGATCGGCCGACCCGTGAGCAGCGCCCATACGCGTCGTGCCGGTTGTTTATGCTGAAACCGAGAAAATCGACTCAGCTAACTGAACTTTATCCGGCTTGGGCCTTGCGTCAAGTTTGGGTTCGTTTTTTAGGTCAATTGCATCTGACATGCTCTGCTGTATCACGTCATTGCGATCATGTCCCATCTCAGAAATTTAAATCGTCATTCGGGGCAACCGAAGGGTGTCCCCATGCTGATCGCTGATGGTACGGGCATAATGCTCCGCTAGATCCCGGCGATATTGCTGCGGGTTGCTGCGATGCTCGATCTGTATTCGGGCCCGTTTGGCCAAGGCAGCGGCCAGGTGCGGTTCGTGAAGCAGTCGCAGCAACTGAGAGGCTATGGACAGGTGGTCGTGGGGCCGGGCCATCAATGCGGTCCGGCCATCATCGGTCAGGGCTCCCAGGGCACCGGTCAGTTCAGCCACGACGGGTACACCCGATGCCATGGCCCACTGCAAACCCGCACTCGTGCCACCCAAGGCCAGTGCGGCATCACAACCAGGAAGTACTGACCAAGGCGAGTCCAAGCGACCTTCTTGGATGATGCCCGCTGGGGAACCGAATGCTTCCATCGTTTTTTGAGCTGCGTGGCGACGGTATTGTCGGGGGTGTACGAGAAGCCGCAGGTGTGGTTCAGGCCCACGCCGTGATTTGAGGGCCGCATACGTTTGGTTGGCGGCGACCGAGGCTCGCAGGGCGTCAGCTTCGGAAGTTGGTTCGCTGACCAGAGCTACTACCTGGGTCTTGGCGTCGACTTTCCATCTGTGCCGGATATCATCGCGCCTGGTATGGACACGAGCTAAATCGATCGCCGGTTCCAGCAGTGGTATCGCGACCAGATTCCATCCCCCTCGGGCCAAGGCCTGTTGAGCCCATTCGGTGGTTACCAGCGCCGTGACTTGGCCTGCACGATGGCGGCGGGTTAGCCACAACAGACGTTTGATTACACCCACGGCTGGGGGCCGGGCCACCGTCCAGATTTTTGGTGTCTGGGGAAGCATCACGCAGGCCAGCATCAGAGATCCGGCTGACCAGCAATGCACCAAGTCAAATGATTGCTGGTGGCCCAGCCAATTACGGGCCGCAGCCCAACCCAGCAGGGGTATGGTGCCTGGCAATCCAAGCCGGTCGGCGTTGTGGATTCCAACCTTTTCAGCGTCTGTGATCGAGGTGCGGCCACCTAGAAGTAGCAACTTCGAAGTATAGGCGTCGGATCCCTGTATGGATTCCGCCACTAGTGCCAGTGTCATAGGCTCGGTGGGGCCGGGGTCGTTCTCTACCAGGTGCAGCACGCGCAGCATGCTTACTTGATTTTCTGGCCAGGAGGCGGCTTGTGGTGATCGTAGAACAGTTTTGCCACTTTCTTGCCGGTCTGCTCAGCCAGATGCTGGGCGAGCATTGCCTCCAAGCCCGGGCCGCCGACATCTGCAGCATTGTAATTAAGAGAAACCTGCACGTGATGTCCCGGTGGCGTGTGGGAGGTGTCGGTCAAGGCATTGGTCGGAGGAAATAGTCGTTTGTGGTGGACCACGTCGATGACCTTTACCCGGACCGCACATATTGGTCGTGTGACCTGTCTTGTGTGTGCATACAGGGTCGCCGATTCGATCTCCACATGGATGACCTGATCGGCGCCGAGGCGGTGACCGAGCGTATCGATTGGTGTTATGGGAAACTGCTTGTCGAGTTGTTTGGCCAGAGCCCTGACTGCATCTTGCGTGATAAAGGAGGCGGTCTTCAGCACTCCCTGTTTCTGGAGGTTGTGCCGAATGTTATTGGCGATAACCCCGGGTAGGGCTGGAGCGCCCAAGGCATCGTCAGGGTCATCGACGAGGATGGCCGTGGGTCGATCTGCAAGTTTGTAGCTGGCGGGGATCTTCTCGCCCGCGCCCACTAAATGTGCGAGGAATCCGAATCCGGCGCAGCCAGGCGTCGTTATGATTATCGCAGCACAAACAACACCAATCAGCCGCTGCATATTTCGATTCCCCGGGTTACTTGACCACGGCCTTTCGGCCCTTGACAACTTCGTGATCGTAGAACAATCCGGCCGCGTCTCGAGAGAAAATAGTATGCATCCCGAGCCGCATGGATGCATCATCGGCATTGACGATGCCTACCGTGCTTTGTTCGGGGAACCTTGCCCGTACCGTGGTATAGAAGATGAAGTCATCGGGGTCCTCGGCGTTGGACTGGATGACGCCAATGTTACCGGTAATCAGGCCCTGCCAGAGGTGGGCATTGCCGGGCTCTCGGGTTTGGTACTCGACCAGTTCGATCAGGACGACGCTGTCCACTCGTAGAGCCTTGATCAGTTCCCCGTAGGGGATCGTGTGCCAGAACGGGTTGTTTGCCTGATACTTTGTGACCTGTTGTGGGTTCATAACCGTGGATGAGTCGATGTTTTCGGCCAACCGTCCCGACACCGCCCGGCACACATCGATCTGCGCCAGCGGATAGCGAAACAGTGTGTACTCGTCTGCGGCAACCAGAACGGCGATGCTCTTCTTCTCCAGTCCGTGGTACTGCGCCTCAATATTGTACCGCTCTTTGTCAGGCCAGAGTGGTGTGGATATCCAGCGAACCGCGTTGCAACCAGCGCTGAGTAAGGTAAGAATCAGCAGACAGAGGACCACCAAATGTCGGCACTCGGGTGTGCGTGACCACGGGCTGGTTTTACGATGTCCCCATGTTTGTGCCGAGGTGAGATCGAGCTTGTTCTTATTCACGACAGGTTCCTATCGTATGAGTGCGGTGCTACTGGCAGGGCACATGGCCGTTGAACTTTCCAGCGCGGCGTGGTCTGGTATGAGCAATCGGGTCTTGCATATGGCGGTGGCTCATGGCACGAAGTTTTCTCCAAGCAGGGCGGCGGCCAAGGTGTAGATCCAAGAAATGACCAGCCATGCGATGGCCCCGATGATTACACGCGGGCGGCAAAGGGCTTTGGCTAGGGGTGCCAGCGTACAGCCTGAGATGGTAGCATGGGCGAAGATGATCGTGCCTACTGCCAGCCCCAGGGCTAAGAAGGCGCCAGCCGGTTGTATCTGTATTGCGGTGACCAAGTCCCCCTCCGCCGCGAATGAGACCGCTGTGGTCATGCCGCACGTGGCACAGGGTAGCCTGGTGGCAAGTTTGAAGCCGCATTGAGGCCAGCCTACGGCTGCATGCAATCCTCCAGTAGGGCTGAGCCAAGCCGCGATCGCCAGTACCGTTCCGCATCCCATCATCAGTATGAAGGCGATGATGCGACCTGCTTTCGGGTGGCGACCTACCGTCGTGGGAGCCGGGGTGCGCGTCATGGCGGGGTCGGACAGGATGCCTCAGATCGAGTGGATAGGATAATGCCATGAGTTATAGGTTGGTGGAACCACAGTTGCCACCTCAACGGTCTCGCTTTCGCGTGTTTTCACGGCGGAGTGTTGCCGTTCTACCGACGTTATTCACCCTTGGGAATCTTCTCTGCGGGTTCACGGCGGTATTTATTGCATCTCGTGCTGATGACGTGGACATGCCATTTCAATGGACCCCTCTGACATTTGCCGCCATTTTGATTCTGATTGGGATGGTGCTCGACGGTCTGGACGGAACCATTGCTCGGCTGATATGCAGCGAATCCGATCTGGGTGAGCAACTCGATTCATTGGCCGACATGGTGACTTTCGGCGTGGCGCCAGCGTTCATGGTCATGCAACTGGTTGGAATCGGCGCCCCCTGGCTGGGCATGTCGGCCAAAGCTGACACACTGTTCGATCGAGTTGCTTTGGCCATAGCCGGGATTTACGTTGTCTGCGCGGGTTTACGCCTGGCGCGATTCAATAT
>CAUZOD010000068.1:0-11669 GCA_963581115.1 Phycisphaerae bacterium
TTTTATTTTTGCGCCTCTTTTCGGTAGCCGTACAGTGCCACGACAGGTCAAGATTTTTATAGCTTTGGGCCTTTCTCTGTGTGTCTATCCAATGCTGCTTGCGTCGGAACCGATGACGGCCCTACATATTTCAAACCTGAACGCAGAAGGGTTTTCTCTCTGGACACTCGGCCCCCAGGTGGCGGTGGAGCTGCTAATCGGCCTGGTGATCGGTTACACAGGAACGCTGCCCCTGATCGGCATGCAGATGGGTGGCTATGCGATCGATCAGCAGATGGGCATGCGGATTGCAGATGTGTTCAATCCAGAGATCGATGATGGGGCAGGAATGCTGGGGTACCTGTTCTTTATGTTTGCCCTGGCGGTCTTCGTGATCATCGGTGGTCATAGGGTGATGTTGCTGACTCTGGTTCGTAGTTTCGATCACATTCCACTGGGAGGCTTCGCTGGATTTGGGGACCTGGTGGCGTTAGTTGTTGGCTTGCTGGGCATCATGTTCGATCTGGCGATTCGTATTGCAGCGCCGCTGTTATGCCTGATGTTTTTGGTCACGGTAGCGTTGGGTTTTATTGCCCGAACCGTTCCCCAGATGAACATTCTCAGCGTCGGGCTGCCAGTACGAATTTTGGTGGGAACTGTGGTTCTGATTGCGGCCTTCGCAACGATCGGCAGTGTCTACGTTGATGTTCTGAACCATATGATGGAACAGGTAATGATTTTTTTTGGGCCGTAGATTGCGCAGGATGACTATGGACCCCATGGGATACGGGGTAATGTTTGATGGCTGAGAATGACTTTGAAAAAACCGAGGCGCCTACACCCCGGCGTTTACAGGAGGCCCGGCGCGATGGCAATGTCGCCCGAAGTGCCGACTTGACGGCTGCTTGTGTGTTGCTGGCTGGGATCATATTGCTTTTTATCTTCGGGGAACAGGTTTTTGGAAATTTGAAGCGATCAATCGAGCAACTGCTCGATGCAACGTACGCGGGCAACCTGACGCGAACTGATGACCTGGGGGCGATCGCGGTGTTCTGGAGCCGGGCGACGGCGATGTCTTTGATCCCGCTGTTGCTGGGGATCTTTGCGGTGGCGCTGGTTGCAACGCTCAGTCAGGTGGGGTTTCTTGTGACGGTCAAGCCCCTGGCTCCTCGCCTGGATAAGCTTTCACCATTCAAAGGATTCCGGAATCTGTTCAGCGCCCGTTCGGGCGGCCGATTGGCAATGAGCCTTCTTAAGATCATGATCATTGCGGTAGTGGCGGCATTGGCGATCTTCGGGGATTTGGATCGGGTGATTCACTTGGCTGAGTTGCAGACACGGCCCGCAATGGTGGCTGCGACCGGCCTGATTTTTTCACTATCACTGAAGCTAGCAGCAGTCCTGATCGTTCTGGCTCTGATCGACTTTGCATTTCAGCGTTGGCAGCGTCAGCGCGAGCTGCGCATGAGCAAGCACGATGTGAAACAGGAAATGAAGCAGTTCGAGGGCGACCCCTTGGTTAAGCAGCGTCGAGTTCGCGTGGCTCGGCAGTTGGCGCTACAGCGGATCGCATCAGCCGTGCCCAAGGCAGACGTGGTGGTGACCAATCCCACCCATTTTGCGGTGGCGCTGCAGTACGACAGCCAGGCCATGCGAGCACCACGCGTGATTGCCAAAGGCGCTGATTTCATGGCGATGAGGATCCGCCAGATCGCGGTGTTGAACGATTTGCCGATCGTCGAACGCAAGCCCTTGGCACAGGCTCTATATCGCGGTGTCGAGATCGGTCAGGATATTCCACCGGAGCACTACGCGGCAGTTGCAGAGATTCTCGCCTATGTCTATCGCCTCAATGGGCAGGCAGCAGCCGTCGCATAGAGGAGCAGCAAGTCATGGCCAGCCATTAATAAATGGCATTTATCACTTACGATTTCGCCGAATACCCGTCCGGTGTTTAGGACACCCCAGCCCGCGAACTTTGAATTCCAAGCCCGACCCACTCACAAATGTCTCGACAGCCCCAGATCAAGTTGATTGACGCTCTATCACAGCAACTGCAGCGGTATCGGGCCCTGCTTGTGCCGATCGCATTCATTAGTTTGCTGGTGGTGGTGGTCGTACCCATACCGCCGGTATTGATAGATCTGCTGATCGCAGCCAATATCGCTCTAGCGATTGTCATCCTGTTAACGACGCTCTTTGTAGAAAGCCCACTAGAGTTTTCCGTGCTGCCATCGTTATTGCTGGGTACTACGCTGTTTCGTTTGGTGCTCAATCTCGCCACCACTCGCATGATCCTTACTGCCGATGCGCCTTCACCGGATCAGGCTCAGGCCGTGGCCGGACGTGTCATCGAGTCGTTTGCCAACTTCGTCGCCGGATCGTCTCCGGTGGTAGGTGTCATTCTGTTTGTCATTCTAGTAATCGTTCAGTTCGTCGTGATCACCAAGGGGGCAACCCGAATTAGCGAAGTGGCGGCACGGTTCACGTTGGACGGGATGCCAGGCAAGCAGATGGCGATCGACGCCGATCTAAACGCTGGATTGATTGATGAGCCCCAGGCCCGCATGCGTCGGGAACAGATCGGCCAGGAAGCAGATTTCTACGGTGCCATGGATGGTGCGGCCAAGTTTGTGCGTGGTGACGCCATTGCAGGCATCGTGATTACCGTGATCAATATTCTTGGCGGCTTTGCGATTGGGATGTTTATCAAGGGATGGGGATTGGCCGACTCGGTGCGCGTATTCACGATGCTGACGATTGGAGATGGCCTGGTTTCTCAGTTGCCCGCCTTAGTGATCTCGCTGGCAGCGGGTTTGATTGTGACTCGTTCTAGCAGTCGATCCGACTTGAGCACAGAACTAACGGCACAACTGACCTCGAGGGTAGCAGCATTGGGAATCACAGCCGTGTTTCTTGTAGTCATGGCATTTGCAGGCCTACCCAAGATGCCGATGCTACTTCTGGCGACGGTTGTAGGTGGGATTGCAATGGTGGTGAATCGCGCCAATAAGCGCCAGGCATCGCTGGCCAAGGCCGAAGATCAACAGAAGGCCTCCCGCCCCGAATCAGATTTAATTGAAGATGCAATGCGGGTTGATACTTTGGAACTGGAGGTCGGATACGCCTTGGTGCGAATGGTGGATCAGGCTCAGGGTGGGGATCTACTCGATCGAATCAGCGCCATCCGGCGTCAGCTTGCCTCTGATATGGGGCTGGTCATGCCGCCTGTGCGGATTCGGGACAACATGCAACTGCAGCCCAACGATTATCACTGCAAAATTCGCGGCAACATCGTGGCAGCCGGGCAGATCTTTCCCGGCCAGTTCCTGGCCATGGATGGTGGATTGGCCAATGAACCACTGCCGGGAACCCGCACTCGCGAACCGGCCTTTGGTCTAGAGGCGGTGTGGATCGAAGCAGGTCAAAAGCAACGGGCCGATGCCCTAGGCTACACAGTTGTGGACGCTACGAGTGTTTTGGCGACCCATCTGACCGAGGTCGTGAAGAATCATGCCCATGAGTTGCTGACTCGTGAGGAAACCAACAATTTGATCACGCAACTGCGGCAGCAGGCTCCCAAACTTTGCGACGAAGTGCTTGGGGGTACCAGTGGCAGTGAGACTCCACTTGTCAAGCCGGGTGATTTGCAGAAGGTGCTGCAGAACTTGCTACGTGAACGTGTGCCCGTGCGTGATCTTGAGACCATTGTTGAAACTTTGGGTGACTGGTCATTGCGCACCAAAGATCTGGAAGTGTTAACTGAGTATGCAAGAAATGCATTGCGTCGTACAATCTGTAGCCAGTACTGCGTCACTGAACCCCGCACGGATGCTAATGGGCTGAATGGAGCAGCGACGGTGACGAGGCTGTATTGCGTGAGCTTGGATCCGGCTCTCGAAGATCAAATCATTGGTTACATTGACCGTTCCGCCGAAGGCACGAGCATGACCATGCCGCCGGTGGTGGCCAATCGCATTACCACGGTATTGCTGGAACAGATCAACCAACTGGTTCAGTCTGGACACCATCCAGTGGTGTTGGCTTCACCTCAAGTGCGTGCCCAAGTTCGGCGTTTGCTCGAACCTCATTTGCTCGGGGCCGCTGTTCTGGGATACAACGAGGTCAGCAAGGGGGTCGAAGTGGAGTCGGTCGGTCTGGTGCAGATCGACATCGAGCCACAGGCCCGGGTTCCGGAAGGAGCGGTAGCATGAGCTATCAGGGAGCTACAACGCAGATCAAGCGGCCCGGTGATGCGCCGTTGATCGACGGTGGAAATACCCGTCGTGGTTTGACCCGGAAAGAGATGACGCCTTGAAGATCAAAACATTTACTGCTGGATCCATGTCTGAAGCCTTGTCTCTCGTTAATGCCGAGTACGGCAGTGACGGAGTTATTCTGCACACGCGCACCTACAAACGAGGCGGCCTGCTGGGGATCGGTGCCCGCAGCGTGGTTGAGGTTACGGCCGCCAAGGGCAAGGACATCGGACGCCAACGGCTACGTCACAGTCGCCGCGATCGGTTGTCTGCTCCGAGTGTCGAGCCCACGGCCCCTACCGCTGGGCAGTTGATCAAGCAGACTTACGCGGCTGCTCGTGCCGAATTCGAAAAGACTGTGCCAGTGCCTACAACATCACAGGTGACGGCGTCTGAGTTACCGGTTATGCAACCGCATGATGATCTTCTTGCTGCAGAGATGCGCACGGTGAAGCGCATGATCAGCCGTTTGGCCCAGCAGCAGGATCTTCATCAGCGAGTCGATCGGGCATCAAGCTTTCCGGAGAGCTTGTTCGACCGCTACCTGAAATTGATCGAACAGGATGTGACGGAAGAGCTTGCCCACAAGATCGTCTCCCAGGTGCAGCAGCGCCTCGAACAGCGTGAACTGGGCGATGACCGTGCCTGTCACGATGCAGTACGAAAAGTCATTGCAGATCAGATCCCTACCGACGATCAGCTTCCCCCAGCGGGTCTGTCTCCGGATGGTCGACCGCGGACAATTGCTTTAGTAGGCCCTACCGGGGTCGGAAAGACTACAACGATCGCCAAGCTTGCGGCGACCTTCAAGCTCAAGCAGAACAAGCGGGTTGCGCTGGTTACAGCCGATACATATCGAATTGCTGCGGTCGATCAGTTGCGGACCTATGCGGGGATCATCGGGGTCCCTCTTCAGGTCGTGGCAAGCCCGAGTGAAATAACCAGGTCGATGGAAGCTTTCAGTGACTACGACGTCGTGCTAATCGACACCGCCGGGCGCTCGCAGCGAGATGATCATCGCCTCGAGGAACTGTCGTCCCTGTTGAAATCCGCCCGTCCGCATGATGTGCATCTGGTGCTTTCATCAACTTGTACCCGAGCGGTGCTTCTGGAGGCGGTAGAACGTTTTAATCGTATTCGTACCGATAGCATCATCTTCACAAAGCTCGATGAGGCGGTGACATTCGGCGTGCTGCTGAATGTGACAATAGATGTCAACAAGCGACTCAGCTATCTGACTACGGGCCAGGAAGTGCCCCATCAGATCGAGCTGGGTCGGGCTGAGCGGCTGGCAGATCTGGTCATGGGTGAATCCACGGCGGGCTCGTCAGATCCTCTAGGCGGTACATTCCAAGGGGCGTTGGAGGTCGAATGATCGTTGATCAGGCAGCAGCTTTGCGACAGATGGTGGCTTCTTGTCCGGCGGACGCGGCTCAGCCATCGGTGCGCCACCGAGGGGGGCGCACCATTGCCGTGACCAGCGGTAAGGGAGGTGTGGGAAAGACTACGGTGGCGGTGAACCTAGCAGTGCAATTGGCTCGAATGAAACGGCGGGTAGTCCTACTTGATGCAGATCTGGGCACGGCCAATGCTGATATTTTATGCAACTTGGCGCCATCACAGAACTTGGCGCACGTAATCACAGGGCGGATGCCGATCGAAGACGCCATGATCACCGGTCCGGGTGGGTTTTTTCTGATTCCGGGTGCGTCGGGTCTGGGGCAGGTCGCAGCGCTGGCCGAAGCAGATCGTAATCACTTGGTGTGCCAGATGCATCGGCTCGAATCATCTGCAGATGTGATATTGATTGACACGGGTGCAGGCATCAATCCTAACGTCTTGGGTTTTTTACTAGCGGCAGACGAGATATTGGTGGTTACAACACCTGAGCCTACGGCAATGACAGATGCGTACGCTGTGATTAAGACCATTTGTCGGCAGGTGGGACATCGTGAGGGTTGTCACCCTCCACTGATTCAGCTGCTTGTGAATATGGTTCATGATGGTCACGAAGCCAGGCAGGTATACGACAGGATTGCCGCAGTGTGTACAAAGTTTCTCAACACCCAACTGCTTTTTGCCGGGCAGATTGATCTGGACGGCTGTGTGCGGAATTCGATCCATCGTCGCCGGCCCTTTGTGCTTGAAAGCCCGTCGTGCGCTGCGAGCGCGAGCATTGTTCAACTCGCATATCGAATTGAACGTAACGTTGCTCATGCACCTAGCACAAGTTTGTTACGGAGAATGGCTATGTGGCTTGCGCGATAGGTGTGCGCAAATTTTTTTTAAGTATTTGCCTTTTGGCCCTTCACAGACCATTGGGGCCGCTTTAGAATCTCCGTTCCCGAACGGTATGGACACCGATTCGAGATGAGTAAAGGAGTACTCTGCCATTCCTGCCCGCATCATTGCAGCTTGCTTTGCACTCACCGGATTTTCCGCCTCCATTGGTTTCGGGCTAGTTGCAGGGAATTCTCCCATGGCGGTTCTTTGGCGTGCGGTGGTTGTCATGTGTGGCGCTTGGGGAATTGGCCACATCATCGGTTTCTTTGCCCATCGCACGTTGAGTGATTACGTGACCCGCTATAAGTCCCAGCATCCCATCGTGGATCCACATGCAGTTGGTTCTAGCATTGCGGATCAGACCCGTGAATCACGCGGAGTTCCTGATACGCCGAGTCCATAATCGATGATGATATTTCAGCACCACCGAAACGTTTCGATCGCGGAGCCTCAACCAATATTGACCAGGGGTTGCTTGGCCATTGACGGCATATTGATCCGCTGACGCTGCAGCACGAACGGTCAAGGAGATGACCATGGCGAAGGCACGGCAGATGACAAAATCGGCATCCGCAACGGATAGGATCGAAGTACAGAGGGTCTGGACGGAATACAAGCAGAAGGGAGGAGAGGTGCGCCGCAATTGTTTGATGGAACGATACCTTCCACTCGTCAAGTACAATGCCGAACGTATTCATGCAAAGCTTCCCGATGAGGTGGATGTCGAAGACCTCATGTCAGCGGGCATCTTCGGATTGATGGATGCGATTGATGCATTTGACTTGGATCGAGGCGTCAAGTTTGAAACGTACTGCGCCCCACGCATCCGCGGCGCGATTCTTGATGAACTGCGGTCGATGGACTGGGTGCCTCGCTTGGTACGCAGTCGGAGCAGTCAGATCGATGGGGCACGCAAGGCACTGGAGATGAAATTGGGGAGAACGCCTACGGATGAGGAGTTGTGCACAAAGCTGGGTGTGAACAATGAAGAATTTTCTAAGATCAAGAAGGACGCCGGGGCGGTAGGTGTGGTTTCGCTCAGTCGCAAATGGTTTGAGACCGATTCGAACAAGGATGTCAGAGAGATCGATGTGCTTCAGGACGTCCGACAGGTCAATCCATTCGCCACGGTTCAGAAGCGGGATCTGAAGGACATGATTACCAAGAGGCTCTCACGTGCCGAACGTCTGATTGTCATCCTGTATTACTATGAGGAGATGACGATGAAGGAAATTGGCGTAACCCTCGATCTTTCTGAATCTCGCGTCAGTCAGATGCATTCGTCAATCCTTGCTCGCCTCAAGGCACAGCTTCAGCACCGCAGCAAAGAGCTGCAGTCGGAAACGACTTGACGGGTGTGTAGTGTCGGCCGACGATGCGGACGTGATAAATCTGCAGACTGAACTTGAAGATATCTTGCGTGGGGCAGTGATCGAAGCGCTCGGCAGTGAATACGCCGAGGCCGACCTGCTTTTGGTGCCGGCAAAAGATCCGAAATTTGGGGACTACCAGGCCAATCTTGCCATGGGCCTGGCTAAGCGTGTGGGCCGAAACCCCCGCGAGATTGCGCAGCAGATCGCAGGCGTTATTCCTCTGGGCCCGCGGATTGACACGGTGGACGTTGCCGGGCCAGGGTTTATAAACCTGCGGTTGGTGTCGTCATCCATCTCTGACGGGTTGGCAGGGATGCTTGGTGATGATCGCCTTGGTGTGCCGACGGCTGATCCAGTGCAGACAGTGGTCGTGGACTACTGTGCCCCGAATATGGCCAAGGAGATGCATATCGGCCATATTCGCTCGACGTGTATTGGCGATGCGATCGCGCGGGTACTGGCTTTTCTCGGTCATGCAGTGATTCGACAGAATCACCTAGGGGATTGGGGAACACAGTTCGGGATGCTGGTCGAGCATCTGGTGGATACGGGTTGGATCCGGTCAGCAGATCAGTCCATCGGTGATCTGAACGAACTCTACCAGGAGTCCAAGAGGCGATTTGATGCCGAACCAGAATTCGCCGACCGGGCCCGTCAGCGGGTTGTGGCGATGCAGAGCGGTGATCCGACCTCCATGGCATACTGGAGAATGCTGATCGATGAGTCGGTCGTGCACATGAATACGATCTTCCAGCGGCTTGGGGTGCTGCTACTCGATTCAGATATTCGAGCGGAGAGTTTTTACAACGGGATGTTGATGGAGGTGATCGATCGGTTAGATCAGGTCGGCCAGTTGGCCCAGAGCCAGGGAGCCAAGGTGGTTTATCCGGAGGGCTTTGCTGATCGTGACGGTCATCCGTTTCCCATGATCGTGCAAAAAGGTGATGGTGGTTACCTGTATGCGACGACCGACTTGGCGGCGGGGATGTACCGCTCCCATGAGCTGGGAGCGGACCGTGTGATCTATGTGGTGGATGCGAGACAGACGCAGCATCTGGCGATGGTATTTGCAGTCTTGCGTCAGTCCGGGCTCGTCGGGTCCGTGGTGCGATTCGATCACGTCCACTTTGGCACGATTCTGGGCTCAGACCGCACCCCGTTTAAAACTCGTGTTGGTGGAACGGTAAAGCTGACTGATGTACTGGATGAGGTCGAGAGGCGTGCCTTGTCCGTCATTCAGGATAAGGGTTCCATTACTGATTCAAGTGAACAGAAGCGAGTTGCGCAAGTAGTGGGTATTGGTGCAGTAAAGTATGCCGACCTGTCCAATGATCGGATCAAGGATTATGTCTTCGACTGGAACCGGATGCTCTCATTGGAAGGAAACACCGCGCCATATCTCCAGAATGCGTATGTACGAATCCAGGCGATTTTTCGTAAAGGCGAGGTAAATCCGGACGCCGCACCAGGATTCACCATTCCGGTTTTCGAGCCGTCTGAACGCTCGCTCGGGCTGCACCTGTTGCAACTTCCTGAAGTTCTGGCCGCCGTGGGTGAGAGCCTTGAGCCACACCGGTTGTGTACCTATCTCTACGAATTGGCTTCCCATTTTCACCGTTTCTATGAGCACTGTCCGGTACTCAAGGCAGAGCAAGCGACCCGGGACGGACGCCTGGCATTGTGCGCACTGGCAGGCCGTACGCTACGACTCGGCCTGGAACTCCTGGGGATCGATGTAGCGGATCGTATGTAGGAAGGTGGCAGATCGGTAATGTGACTTGGAGTGGGATGCAGGCTATCTGTATTCGATCGGCCCGCTCTGTTATCGTGGCGGCATGTTGGATGTCGCGATCAAGGAATGGGCAGTCGTGTGTGACCTGCTGCTTGAGGGACTGCAGTCGATCTTGTTGCGCAAAGGAGGCATACACGAAGAGCAGGGATCAGGGCGTTTTCGTTTGACCCACAATCGTTTTGTCCTGTTCCCCGCGCGGGAACACCAGCACGTCGATGGCGTGAAACCACAGTTTCGCGCAAGGGTCGACGCGACGGCTGGAGAACCGGAGTCCTTCGAATTGCGCGGTGTCGGCGAGGTGGCGGCAATCTGGACATTACCGTCGCGCCGGGTATTCGACCGACTGGATGATCTGCATGGATGGGCCGGTCCGCAGGTTGACATGCGGTTCAATTACAAGGCCGACCGGCCGCTCTATCTACTGGCCATTCGGGCATTTCGTCTCGTGGAACCAAAGACGATCACCTTGAAGCCACACTATTGGGGCTGCAAGAGTTGGGTCCTGCTGGAACCAGAAGATGCAGTAGATGATACCGACCTAGTTCCTGCAATTGATGAGGCGGTGTTCACAGCGATCTTGGAGCGGATCGAGTCGGCCATGGTTCAGCTTTAGATATCACCCATGTTGTGATCTTTGCGCAAGCCACAAATCAGATCTTTGGGGCGTGCAGTGGGAGAGGAGTGAAATTTCAACTCAATGGCTGCTGCCCACGTCGAGGCCTTGGAGCAGCATTGCTTCAAGCCAGCGTAGTTCTTGATTATCATGTCCAGAAAACAGGCCAATTGCCTTGCCTTGACGTGGGTAAATATGTAGGTTTTTTACTGGCACGTTGTTGACTTCCATGCCTGAGTTGCCCACGCGGATGGCGGCGATCTGGTTTCGATGCAGATCTTGCTGCCTGGCCAAAGATATTCTGCCGCGTGATCAACAGGGTGGGGCCATTGGGCCCTGCTACGATGTCGAGGATGGCACGGCGGCGACCTATGTTGATTGCGCCCACGAGCATACTTCCTCCTATGGCACAGAATGCGGCTATAAACATGCAGGACACAATGAACATTCCGCCCTTGGCCTGCTATCGAGTACAAAGACCATGGTGGTTACGATGGACATGAATCCGCACCACACAAGGCCAAATACGAACAGCCCCTTGGAACCGGCGCGGATTCCCGCCGGGGGAATATTCAACGTGACGCCGCCATCGTGGCGATCACCGATGATCGGACTTTCGGCTGGTTGGTTGGGGCCGTCTCGATGCCCGAGCGGGACTCTTCGGATGGCATGTCGTACCCAAGAGACGGTTCAACGATCGCGATTCTTTGTCTGTGGCCCTTCAGTAACGGAGCTGGAATGCGGGTGTCGCAGTGATTAGCCAGTTCCGTGGCCAAGTTGATCAGCATATTCTTGGGATAGCCCCAGGCGACCGCGAGTTTTTCCATCGAATCGCCGGCAGCCTGCAGCGCAGTCAGATTGGTAAAGGATGTGATCTTGTCCGACAGATCATCACGATCATAATTATCTCGATGTATCGTGATGATCTTGGAGAGCACTTCGAACTGTGCAATCTTGTGGAGGGAGCGTTTGCGCGACCAGGACAAGGGACCGACGCATTCGGTGCAGATCAGACGACTATTACGAATGACGATTCTATTACGGCCGCATAAAACTGCTAGGCCCATCAAGGCCGGCGCTAAGCCAGCGATGGCAAACGGCACCGCGCATGCCGCGAACGGAATGATGAACCAGCTGATGTGCTCCTGATCGCTCCACGGGCCGGAGAGGATATTGAAAACACTGATAATCCAGTAAACGGCGAATCCACTGAAGAGGCAAGAAAAACCAATAAATGGGAGCCCAAGCAGACGCGACAATCCCAAGGGCCGTGGTGGCAAGTGAAATTCCGCCCCGTCGGCCATGTCGATGCGCGTGATCTGGGACGCATGAGGACGATCCATGGCTGTTTGAATTGTATCGCAACCGAG
>CAUZOD010000069.1:0-11647 GCA_963581115.1 Phycisphaerae bacterium
GAGCCCCTGATTCCTTTGGCACCGGGCGTCACATCAGCTTTGGAGCTGCTGATGTCCAATTTGCGTGAGGATCGTGTTCGCACGTATATCCAACTTCTGGACGAGATCCAACTTGGTTAAATTGAAAGCATGCTCGATGATCTACAGCGGCAGGCCAGCCATGGCCTCACCTTAAAGTCAGGTACAGCGATGCGCTACACAGTCACACGGCGATTGGGGTTGCGTTATTACGAACAGGGTTATGATTTGCCAGTGGAATTGGTTGCCGAACAATTCGACAAGCATCAGATCACATCTGCTTTTCATGCGGTTCATGAAAAACTATACGGATATTGTCGCCGCAATGAACCGGTGGAGTTGGCCAGTATTTGGGTATCTGTGGAATTGGACCTGCAGGTTGTCAAGCTACCTGAGGTCCGGCCTGCCAGTGGTCGGCCCATGCCTATTTGTTTTCGCGAGGCGATCTTCAATGGCCGTTCATGCGAGACCGCGGTGTATGATCGGGATTCACTCGGATCAGGTTCGAAACTGGCGGGACCGGCAATCGTTGAACAAGTCGATTCAACCACGGTTATACCACCGGGACAGAAAGCGAGTGTGGATCGTTTTGGTGAGGGGAAAGGAAAAGGAGTAAGGGATGAGAGCCAATATGAAGATGCGAAAGACAGAAATAAGAAACACAAATATTAAAAGGAAGATCAATTAGAACAGGCAAAGCACCATTACCGCTATTTGCGGATTTTCGAGATATGTATGTCACATAACCCGTTTCGTTGTTATTCTTCAATTATCATGCCCAACACGCTCCTTTATTAGGAATTGTATAGTGTCATTTTAATCATATTTGCCAATACCATTCTTATGGCGACAAAACATCCTGACCCCGTGATGCTTGAGATTATGCGCAACCGCTGGCGCGGTATTGCTGACGAAGGTTGCGCAGCCATGATTCGGACCAGTTATTCTCCGAATATCAAAGATCGATACGATTGCTCTACCGCATTGGCTTTGCCCGATGGGCAGGTACTGGCTCAGGCGGAGATCGGCACGCCCCTACATCTGGGCATCATGCCCTCTGTGATTTCATCGGTTCTTCACAAGTTCCCCGCTGCGACCATTCGGCCAGGTGATGCGATCATCACGAACCTACCTTACCCCGAAGGACCGGGGCACCTGCCGGACCTATCAATGGTTTCTGCAGTCTGGCACGCGGGCAATCCAATCGTACTAGTGGCGACGACCGCCCACCATATTGATATGGAGCTTTTTGCGCCGGGAAGCATGCCTTTTGGCGTGACAGAGATCTACCAAGAGGGGCTTCAGGTTCCACCGACCCGGATTATCCGTGCCGGAACGATGGACGAGGCGATCTTCGACCTGATCCACCAGAATGGCAGGACACACAACGAGATGCATGGTGACCTGATGGCCCAGTACGCTGCTGCCCAGGCGGCGGAGCAGCGAATCGCCGAGTTGCTCGACCGTGAAGATCCCGCATTGGTTTTGCAATATTTACACCCCATCCTTGACCATGCCGAGCGAGGTATGCGGAAGGGGATTCATGAACTGCCAAATGGCAGTTGGACCTTTGAGGATTTCTTGGATGATGATGGTGTCACGGAAGATCCGGTGCGGATCTTCCTCACACTTACGGTTCAGGATGATGAACTGATTGCCGATTTTACGGGCAGCAGTAAGCAGTTCTTGGGCCACTCAATGCCCGGATCACTGCTGCCCGTACATGCGTGTACTACGCGGCCAAGGCTGTGATCGACCCCGATTCGCCGACTTGTGCGGGTGTCTATCGGCCCATCACGGTAAAGGCGCCGGAGGGCTGTATTTTTCAAGCTCGCTTTCCCGCGGCCATTGGCAACGCCAATACCCTGACGGACCAGCGTGTTGTCGATGTGCTGCTGGGCGCGTTTTATCAGGTGGTGCCGGAACGGGTCTGTGCTGCATGTAGTGGTGAGATGAACCTGGTTAATGTGGGTGGCATCGATCCTCCAACGGTGCTTATTACAATTATGTCGAGACTTACGCCGGTGGGCAGGGAGTTTTTTCAATCGTGATGGACAGGACGGTATCCATACCCACCTAACTAATACGCGCAACACACCCATAGAAGTTATTGAGCGGAACTACCCACTTCTGGTCGAATGCTGCGGCCTCATTGCCGATGCAGAAGGTGCTGGGCAGTGGTGTGGTGGTTGTGGCGTGGTGCGTGAATTGGTGTGCTTGGGCGAGAGGGTGAGTGTTTCACAGGGGGCGGATCGCCGCCATTTCACACCTGGGGGTTTGGCGGGCGGACAGAATGCCAGCGGGGCCTACAGCTACGTGACTGCTGTGGACGGGACTATCCGCGAATTACCGACAAAGGCATTTACAACCTTAGACCGAGATGATCGGCTGCGGATTGAGACACCCGGGGCGGTGGCTGGGGCGATCCGAAGGATCGAGATTCCCAGGCAGTTGTGCACGATGTGGAAGAGGGCCTGGTCAGCGCAGGGCAGGTGTATATTTCAGGTGATGATCGCTGATCTGGTGGGACTCATGTTTCGTGGCATTCCGGTCACTGTGGTGCGGTGGATTTGGGATAGGCCCATGGACAGTGCCAAGGTGGTTGGGGTCGGTATCTCGATGGGGCGCCACGTCCTACAACCTGGTAACGCGTGTCATGGCGCCTGTTGTGCTGATTGTCGGACCTCTGGCTCACGGATTCAGCGACAACATGATCTAGAGCGTACGAGAGGCCAATGATCACCAGATGACGATCATCATTGGCTGATCATGGGTTTGGCCTGGCCAATCGGCAGCATGCTGGCCAGCGGGCCAATCACCACACCTGCCACCATTGCTCCGGGCAGGATCCAGACGAAGCTGATCGTGGCAATGCCACTTAGTGCATCTAGGCCCAGTATGTTCCAGTAACCAATACCTACTGCCACCGCAGCACTGGACAGGCTGCCGACCCAGGTTCCAAAGGGGGTCGCCCAAGGTACGTACAGCGCCATAAAAAAGAGAATAAATAGTGGCACCGTAAATAGATTTACCACCCGGTAGGCGATCTCAATGATGTTGCCCGGTACCTGACTCACGTAAAGACTGATGCCTACTACGAGAACTCCGATGAACACCGACACCCATTTGGCCAGCCTCACGTGTGTGCGATCGGCCATCGTTGCATGGCGGAATCGGTCAATAAAGTCCACCACGATTACTGAACTGGCTGAGTTGACACCTGAGGAAAGGCTGGACATCGCCGCGGCGAGCATGGCTGCAACCATCAGTCCACTGACGCCGGTGGGTAGGACTGCGACGATGTACCGGGGAAACAGCTTGTCGGCATCGCCGAGGAGGCTCTGGCCGTCGGCGATCATGTGCGGGTTGTCAGAGAAATAGGCCAGTAAGGCAAATCCCAGGATGGACAATACGGTCAATACGATTATTCCCGTGCACAGGCTGGTTAGAAACAATCGCCTCGCTGCCGGCGCATCGCAGGTGGCCTGGTAACGCTGGATCACCATCTGATCGCTGCCTGCGGTACATACGTACCACAGCAACGCGGAGATACCGATACCAACAAACGACATGCGCGCTGTAGGATCAAGGCTCCACTCCGGATCCGGCCAGTGCACCTGCCAGTAGTCGGGCCACCAGCCGATACCACCAAAGTGGACACTGATCAGGACCAGGGTCAGCATTGCGCCGCCCAGCAGGATGGCGGTTTGGACGACGTCGGTAGCGACCACGGCCCGCAGTCCACCGATGGAGGTATAGAGGATGGTTACTGCCGCGAGGATCGCGCAGATGACTGGTGTCCAATTGTCGTCGAGCGCCAATGTCGGCACCAGAATCTTGTCTGAACTGACGTATAGGATTGTCGCCATCCACAGCAGGCGCAGCAGCAGGAAGACAAACGAGCCGAACATCCGAATGCTGAGACCAAAGCGAGTTTCCAGGACTTCGTAGGCGCTGGTGATGCGCAGTCGCATGAAGATGGGGATGATCCCCCATCCAACCACGAGGAAGATGATTGGATAGAAGGCGAACTCACAGAGGATCATCGGTCCGTAGCGAATGACTTCTCCGGGCATTGCCAGGTAGGAGATCGTACTCAGCAGGCTGGCGAACAGGCTCAGTCCTACCGCCCACCATCGCATGTTGCGTCCACCTAGGAGGTAGTCCTCGATATTGCCAGTACGTCGGGCGTAAAACCAGCCCACGCCGATCATGCCCAGGCCGTAGATCGCGATGATTGCCCAGTCGAGGCCGCCGAGTCCTTGGTTGTCGCGGCGCCCGATGCGGCAGATCGCCAGTGCGGCTGCGACTTGAACGTCCGGATGGACTTGATCATCGTTAAGAAGGGCTGCAAGTACATGTACATCCTCGGGTCTGCCAGCGTCAGCCAAGGCCTCGCACGCCTGGTAACGCTGGACTTTGTTGCCAGTTTGAGCCAGTTCGATCAATATGGCGAGCAGTCGCTGTTTGGCCTGTGTTTGGTCATCGGGCGCATGCTTCATCGCAGCGCTGGCAAGGTAGACGCGATCGGGTTCGAGGGAAGTAGTAGCGCGTTGGGCCAGCTTATCCCACGTAGTTCGTGAGATGCTGTCGCGGAAGCGAAACGCGTAGGCCGCGACACCCGCGCCCATTTCTTGGTCGGAATCCAGCAGATCGGCTAGGAACGATTCGGCGCCTTCAACGCCGCTATTCAGAAGCACCCAGCGAGCAAACGCCTGGCTTGCGTGTTTGCCCTGTTCGGAAAACTTATGCCAACGGGCCATTGTGGTGGCATCTTCGGTATTGACTTCGTACTCAAGTTTTCCCAGACTTTCGGCGGCATGGATGCGATCAGGGCTGTGCTCGTCGTCGAAGGCATCCACGATTCGCTGGACCCAATTGTCGTGGGCAAGTTTGACATGGCGGTCGGTTCGGGCCAGGACGCGCCAGATCCCAATGCGATATTGCGGTTGCTCGCCGTGGTGTTCGAGTTCATCCAGGAATGTTTGTCGCACATCCTCGCGGTAATCCAGGGCCAGCATCGCTTCAGCGGCGTGTACCTTGACCCACTGCGGTTGCGCAGTGAGGGCATGGTGCAGCACCGAGACCGCGTGTTGTCGCAGCGGTTCGGAGACCGGTTCCTGGCCAATGGCCATGCTGTCGCCAAGCAGGATGATTCCACTGGCGATCCAAGCGGCTGAAATCAGTCGTGGTGACTTGCTCATGCGTTAAGACAGGACAATCAACAGGGGCGGGAAATGTACCGAAAGGATGGGCAGGGGGCAAATGCGGATGACTATATCTCTACTCGATCATTTCATATCGAAATGTAGATCTGGATTCCAAGTCATTAAGTTTTGAGACGTTGCCAGTTTCTGCCGTGAACTATAATACGGGATCACTCATCAGTACAAACACCAACCATTGAATTTTATACTCTAATACCAGGAGCACCCAAACACTGGATCCTCTGTGTGTCAGAGGCATACCAAATCTCCACATCAGTTTGGGAAACTTGTGACAGGCTAGGCGGTAAGGTTTTTTAGTTGGGTGCGCCTGTGATGCGCTTGGCCTGGGCGGTTGATCAGGAGCAGGGCCGACAATAACCCGATCAGGTTGCGGCCGATACCGAATATACTGCACCCTGACAGGCATCCGATATATCGTCGCCGGTCCCTTTCAGGGGTTGGCACCGTATGCGTCCAATGCCCTGCCTTGACCCTGTGACTGTGTTTTCCTAACCTGCCCAACGTATCCGTCGTCGACGGTGCTGGATCGGGCTCGTAGCTCAGTTGGTTAGAGCGCACCCCTGATAAGGGTGAGGTCCGAGGTTCGAATCCTCGCGGGCCCATTCGCGATGAACCATGTGGCCGCGCGGTGGGGCATGGTGCGCCCCATGTCTGGCAGACAGCCCCGAACCTGCCTCGCGTAGGGCAGAAGATTTGGGATGGCAGCAGGCAGCAACAAGGTCGGTTGTGCGGGTATTATCGTGGCGGACACGATCTGTGGACCGATTGCGCAACTGCCGGCTGAAGGGCAACTGACCATCGTGGATGAGATGCCGACCAAGATCGGCGGTTGTGCTGCCAACGTGGCGGTGGATCTGGCCAAGCAGGGCGTGGATGCCGAGTTGGTTGGTTGTGTGGGCAATGATCCGGCTGCCACGGCATTACGTCAGGCCATCAGTGCTGCGGGTGTCGGTTGTGATGCAATGGTAAGTGTCAATGGATCGCCCACTTCTACTACCGTAATTCTGCTTGTTGAGGGTGAGGACCGGCGTTTCATCCATACATTTGGCGCCAATACGGCATTTGGCATGCAGCATGTACAGCGCGACTGGCTTGGTGGCTTGGGAATTTTCTACCTCGGGGGGCTATTCGTTTTGCCATCGCTAGACCCTGCCGAGTTGGTGGACACATTGACGTTTTGTCGTGAGCATGGCGTGGTTACCGTGGTAGATGTGGTGGTCGGTGAGCAATTCAACCAGCACGAGGTGTTGCGGCAGGTCCTGCCGCATACCGACTACTTTCTTCCTAACGATGACGAAGCCCGTCGCATGACGGGGAAGGACCAGCCACTGGACCAGCTACGCGTCTTGGCGGAACTGGGGGCGGCTCAGGTGATCATTACTTGCGGCGAAGATGGCTGCATTGCGGCCAGTGAAGGCCGGTACTGGCGTGCCGCAGCCCATCGAATGGATGTAATCGATCCTTCTGGTTGTGGTGATGCATTTACCAGTGGAGTGATCACCGCCCTTGGTAGTGACGAGGGTCTGGCTGATGTGATTCGGTACGCCAGTGCAATCGGTGCTGCGGCGACTCAGGCCCGTGGCACCACTGATGGTGTGTGTAGTTGTGCCGAGGCCAAGGCCTTCGTACAGGCGTATCCACTTGAAGTAGAAAGCGGCGTACTGTAAAGCCATCATAGATGCCGTACTTCGTGCGGCGCGCGCACTGTGACTTTCAGTTATCTCTTGCCGCTCCTTTCCCATCGCATATGTACTGGTCCGTGGATTGTCGGTACGACGCCTTCGGCTTGGCGCAGCGGGCCAGGATGTGGGCGAACCTTTATTTCGCGCCCACCGGGCTTGGTGAAGGTGACGCCCAAGGCATATTTGTGTAGCAGCGGCACGATTCCATCGCTCCAACCATGGCAAGTGGACGAGAGCTTGTGTGACCACAGTCCATCGGGTGAACGGAAATCGAAAATCTCCCAATAGCTCTGTGCTCCGCGGCGGGCCATCTCGCACCAGAAGCGGTCCATTCGGGCAAGTACGACGGCGGTTCGGCCGGATTCAGTTTTGCAGCAGATTCAGGCGGTATTTCCATTCGCAATACCATGTATATGGAATTTAAAGATGTTTCGCCGGCACCCAAGCATGGGGTGGTTCCCGAGTTTATCTTCAAACCCGGTCGAGTCACCTGGTTGAATCTGTTCCGAGACCATACCGGTTACGTCATGTGCATCGCCACAGGCGAATCAGTCGATACGACCACCCGCCCGGTACACCATGAGCACCTTGTATTCAAGCCGGATATCCTGATGGAGAGCTATTTTCGCAAGATGATGGATGTTGGCGTGGATCATCACTTCATGTTCGGATACGGAGACCATGCGCAGGATCTTGAACGTTTGGCTGAGTTGCTGGGTATGCCTTTTGTCAATCTAACCGCGAGTCGATCTGTGGCGGATGGCCAATCCGTGGAGTTGAAACCAATAGTGAGGATAGATTGCAAGATCAAGGCATGGAGTGTTTGGGTTGGCGTGGCTGTATAGGATCTATGGGGCTGGTCGGTTTCCGTGGCGTTCGGCGGCTTGCATCAGGCCAGTGAGGTAGCCGATTGCGTGCAGCCGACCTAGGAATGTATAACCGTCCGCCTTGCCCATTTCACCGTGTAACTGTGGCACATGGTCTGGGCGCAGGAGGCCATCGAATCCAATATCGTGATAGGCCTGTATCGCTGCAACCATGTCGGTGGGTCCGTTGCCGTGGAATGTTTCCTCAAATCGGGTTGGACATCCTGTTGTGTCGCGGACATGGACGAAATGGATGCGTTGGCCAAATTGATGAATCAGTGAGGGGATGTCTGCGTTCATTTCTGAGAAGCATCCCTGGCAGAAGGTGATGCCTTGGCGGGGCTGTCCACAATCTCCAGCATGCGATCGATGGTCTCTGGGCGGTGCATGATGTGAGCCATCCCGCGCAACTGAGGGATGGGCGGATCATCTGGGTGCATTGCCAGACGCACATCAGCCGCCTCAGCTACGGGAACAAGACGCTTGAGAAATCCTTCCAGACGACCCCATTTCTGCTGGTTGTCCGTCGGTGCGTCGGGGTCCGGCGGCCAGTTCTTGGCCAACTGCCAATCAAAGCCACTAGTCACTGCACTGCCTCGCTGCGGGACCGCGAAACTGGTGCGGGTCATGTCCAACTCGGCCATAAAGTTGTAGCAGAGAACCTGGATGCCTAGTTTTCCCATGTGTTGAATCAAGCAGCTCATCTCGTTGAACTGCTGTTCGGCCCCGTCTTGTCCGAGGACAATTCGGCGCATGTGGAGGTCATCTTCGATTACTGAAAGGCGCAGCCCCAAGTTCTCAATGCGCTCTTTTAAACGGCGCAGATCATCCAGTTCGGGGTCAGGATGGGCAGTCACGATATCGGTTACGCCGATCTGACGGGCAATGATCAGTTGCTCGTCATTGAGCGGTTTGATCATTATCGCGAGTTGTGGCATGGGCGAAACTTTCCTGCTGATTTTCCGATCACCCGCTTCCCAGGCCGGTTCGTTGATCGGATCCGATCGTTTGGCCAGTGCGGAAGCTGCATAGCGTTAGTGTTTGTTACGAATTGTGGATCGGATCTATCTGCTTCCATGGCGGTGGCAAGAGGGTATCAATCCGGTCCAGATGCTCAATCGGGATATTGTGATTGGATGCCGCGATTGCGTCTTGGACCTGTTCGATACGTTTGGCTCCGACGACAAGCGAACACATGCCGGGGCGACCCAGTGTCCACGCCAGCGTGTATTGTGCCATGGGAATGGCAGCTTCCTCAGCCAGTGCAGCGATCGCTTCCAGTGTGTCGTATAACTGGTCATCACGCTGCCACACCCATGCGGGCTTTTCGGCAGCACGGGAATTCGCAGGCGCATCCTGGTGGCGCTGATACTTCCCGGTTAGAAGCCCGCCTTGAAGGCTCTGGTATGGTGTGATGGCGATCTGTTTTTGCGCACACCAAGACAGATCGTGTTCAAAGTGGCGAAGAAGCATACTGTAGGGGATTTGTGACGAAACGACACGAGGCCCAAGACCCTTGTCGGCGAGCCATAGCAACTCACAGAGTTGGGCTGCGCTGTGATTGGACGTTCCGAAATAGCGGATCTTTCCTTGGCGTATAGCCACGTCCAGTGCCCGCAACGTTGTTTCCAGCGGGCAGTGCTTGTCAGGCCAATGGATGATGTAGAGATCGATGTGATCGGTCTGCAGGCGTGATAGGCTGTCATCAAGATGCCGCAGGATGGTTGTTGCGGTCAAACCGCGATCTTGGGGCCCGAGCCCCAGGGGGCTGCCAACTTTCGTCGCCAGTACGACATGGTCGCGCCGATCCTTCAATGCCTTGCCAAGAATCTTTTCGGCCACGCCACCGGCGCTTCCCAATACCCGGTTGTAGCCCTCATACGCGTTGGCGGTATCAATGAAGTTGATGCCGAGACCAATCGCCTGGTGCGTTAGGCGTATGGCATCTTGCTCCGAGACCGGAGAGCCGTATGTCATCGTACCTAGACAGATTGGGGACACCCACAATCCACTGGCTCCCAGTTGCTGATATTTCATATTGTGCTCCTGCTGATAACTGGATCAAAGATTAGGCCGAATGCAGCAAGTACTCAAGGAATCCAAGCATAGTAGGGTCTACTGCTGAGTCCAATCAGTGCATTGGCGTTCGCTCGAATGCGAAGTTATCGGTGTTCAGGCACGATCCAATGTGCACCTCCGATAAAATTATGCTTTAGCTTGCCAACGTCGAAATAATCCTTTTCAACTGGAGTGGCCTCAAGAATTTTTTTCACGGGACCGATTCAAATCTCATTGACTGTGGGATGGCCGATTGGGAAAATATCCGGATTGAGGGCCGTTCAGAACAGGATGGGCTTGAGAAGATCGTGAAGGTGGGTGCCTTTTCGAGCGGCCGACAAGGGAAGTATTGTCGTGGGTCGTAAGAGTACGGACGCTTCTAGTGTGGGTGCTCCATCCTGCAAGGGCAGGATTCTGGGTGTGGCCATCGATGCACCTGGCTCGTGGCATGTCCTGCATACCCGTAGCCGCCAGGAAAAAGCTCTCGTAGCGGATCTGACCGCTATGGGTGTTTCCTGCATGCTGCCAGTGGTTTCGGCCTTACGGTATTACGGACGTCGAAAGGTCCGCGTTGAGTTACCATTGTTCCCCAGTTACGTCTTTCTTCGCGGTGGGGCTGAGGATGCGTATCGGGCCGATCGCACCCGGCGCGTGGCCAGCATCATCCCGGTATCCGATCAGAGCCGTCTTCAAGAGGAACTGGTCGCAATCCACCGTTCTTTGTCCCACAATCTGCCTCTGGACCCTCATCCTTATTTGCGAAAGGGTGTGTGGGTCGAGGTGCGCAGCGGTCCCCTCAAGGGCGTGCGGGGCATAGTGGAAGATCGCCGTCAGAACATCCTGATCCTACAGGTAGATGTGTTAGGCCAGGCCTCGAGCCTAGAAATCGACGGGTCTCTGCTCGAGCCGATCGAAGAAGCCGAGCCGATTATCACGGATACGTGAGGTCCGGCGTTCGGGGGTGTGCTTAACCCCTTGGGAATATTGAGAGATGGTTGATTGCTTGCGCTGCTTGCGTGTAGTCAATGGGGGCGGAGCCTATCCATATTTCGGGTCATCTGGCTGGTTTCCGAAGCCATTTGGTAGCCGTTTCCCCCATGGCAACAGGTCATGATATTCATTACATCTAACTTGGTCATTCAACCTAGTGTACGGGCGACGGAGACTAGGAATGATGGACTTTTCGGCTTGTTTTGTGAATGCGGTTCTGATGAATCGGGTCCTGAGTTTGTGTCAAGGAAACACCTTACTGATGTATGACCCACTGGTTACCTGTCACCCTCTGCGGGATTCGCGGGGTGTGAGAGTTCTTATTGGATTGGCCCTGATGGTGGAGGCTTTGTTGCCTGCTCCCAGATGCCATGGTAATTCCTAGTTGAACGTACGGCTTTCAATCAATGATTGTACAGCGGACCTTACAACGCCCAATTTTAGCTGGGGCGCATAGGCCTGCAGCAGGATTCACAACGATTGGGCCGAAGACATCAGCGTGACCGATTCCCTCTGGATCATTGCCGTCGGCCAAGCCGGTCTTTTTGGGCTCACCAGCGTATTCGTTACATTGGTATTGCCAATTCTGATGGTGGTGGTGCGAGTATATCCAGGCCATTGGAGTAGCGCCCAGATTGCTCCGCTTTTGGGAGTATGTTTGGCGAGCTGGATGTATTGTATAGATAAGTTGCTGAACGCCATCGCCAATCCCTTGTTCACAATGGTGGCTGGTGCGCTGCTCACGTTCGTTCGCGAGTATTCTCGGGAGGCCGACTGATGGTGCAACAGAATCCAAACCCACCCG
>CAUZOD010000070.1:0-11518 GCA_963581115.1 Phycisphaerae bacterium
GTTTGGACAACCTTTATTTCGATACCAGTGTCAACTGCGAGCCAATAGCCCATCAGGTGATCCTCCGCCGATTTGGCCACCGGCGCCTGATGTACGGGACCGATCTGCCAATCAGTCACTTACGCGGCCGTCACGTGTGCGCGGCGGACCGCTTCCTCTGGCTTTACGAAAACAGCCCGGTATGGTCGGAAAATTCCGGTGACGTTTGCCCCGTCCTGATCGGATTGGAGCACCTGCGAGCCTTGAAATGGGCTTGCTGGTCAGAGCGGCTTTCGGACAGTGAGGTCGAAGATGTCTTTTGCAATAATGCCGCCCGGCTACTGGGTGTGACCGATTGAGCTAGAGCCACCTGCCAGGAAAGGCCGGCCAACCGCATGGCCTGATCGGTGCCGGTTCAACTGGAGCCAGTGTCATTGCCGTTGGATCCGCAATTCGGTCGGACCGGTCAGGTTGATGCCGATGTTCAACTCGCCGTTATTGTCGGGATTGATCTGCCTGTACTTGCCATTACTTTCGACCTGATAAGTGGCGCCCGAATCTGGATTGAACGATCCTTCCCCGATCTGCAGCGAGGCATTGACTCGGCCATTTAGAAACAGGTGGATCATTTCGGCGTCGTAGCGTCGCACATTGACATTGACAGGCTGATCCGCCTGCAGCCGTATCGGCAGTCGTGCCACGACCGCAGATTGATGTTCTTCCAGCTTGATTTCGGTGCGCACACTTGTGTCATCCACCGTGGTCAGGAAGTGGTTTGTCCGTAGGACCCCGCGTCCGTCGTAGTGGTAGACGATGTGCAGGGACTGGTCGTCGGGCCAGCCATACACGCCGGGATGCTTGGTAATGATGCGTTCATGGCCGCGGATCGTGCCTGAGTGGATGGATTGGATGGTGATCGGGTACATGTGCTCGACTAGGGTCTTGTAGTCTTTCACCAGAGGCTTGTACATCCACCAGAAGTAGAGCACTCCGTAATCGAGTTTTTGCAGCATGTCTAGATAGTTGCCACGAATGGTGCTTCGCCGCCGGCCCAGCGAGGTGGGCGCTCGGCCAAGTGCCTGCCCGATCAGGGCTTCCGGTCTGCCCTCACAACTGGAGATTATGTTTTCGCTCCAGAACGCCCGTGACGCGGGGAAATTCGGACCTTCATTGGAGAGGGTGACACCACCGGCGGCGTCAATGATCTGCACCACCTCCAGAAGCACCGGTAGCGAGATCCATGGCACGGAGGCTTTCTTGCGGGTGATGAGCTTGGTGGTGGGATCGATGTCAACGCTGTGACCGTCCCACCGATCATAGCTGTAACCGCCGGTGTTGCCGTGGACCTGCGCGTAGCTGCTGATAAAACCATCGGCCCACATCCCGGTGGCGCCCATCTGGTCGACCATGTATCGCGTGGCCGCGATCAGGGCTTTGCCGAAGCTGTTCTCTGGGGTGGGGTAGAACATGTACCAGGCCCATCCTTCGTCGATGCGTTGCTGGCTGAAGTATCCGTTTAAGTAGTTCGGGCCTCGGTCGCCACCGTACTGGATGTGCAGGCCATCGTTGCGGATCACCCGAGAATCCGGGAAACGGTCGTCGGGATTGCTGCAGGCGTAGAGTCCATGCGCGACGTGGAACATGACCTTCACGTTCGGATCAACCGTATTGATCTGCGCGATGGTTTCGGTGAGCGCCGCCGTTTCTAGCGGGTACTCCATGAACTCGATGCCTTCCAGCGATACGCTGGGATCGTCCTTGGCAAAGCTCAGGCAGTTGATGCTCAAGTAGGCCAGGTTCCGCAGGTCAATGTATTCCTTCGAGGGAACGGTCCGGCGCTGCTGCTCCTGGAGTCCATTCGTGAAGTTCATTGATCCGTCGATGCGGCGGTTGATCCCTTCGTCGTGGCGGACCTGGTTTATGAAGTCGTAGTAGTCATTCGTGGCCGTGGGGTACACAGCCCACTCGACCGTATAGGACGCGCCCCGGTCCAAGCCGAAGTGCTCGGTTCGCAATTCCGCCAAGCCGTTGGCGAAATGGTGCTGTTCTTGAATCTGGTAGAGGTCATCAAGGGCGATGATGCCCAGGCCACTGTTTTCGTCATGTACGAAGGCAGTGAACTTGTGCATCAGCATGGCCTGCAGATCGGCCTGGTCCCGGAGGTTCACGTGGTTGCTGAGAATGATCCCGATCGGGTCATCGTGGCGGTTTGAAATCGTGTCATGAACGAGGATACGGGTAGGTTCAAGCGTGATCCGCCGATCGATGGCGTAGTAGCGTCCACTTGCCTGGACACGGTGTGCCAGGGGGCCGAGATTTTCAGTCTGGACCGACCATTCATCTTCACCATTGGCATGTGGCGCCGTGGTTGCGAGTCGATTCTCGCCACCGTGCGGGTAGGAGTAGCTTGATTCGATCCGGTAGGCTCGGTTTCCAACGGTGACGGTTAGCCCACCTCCATTTTCGACATTGAGCAGGTACGTCGGTGGTGTGACCGGTGCTGGCAGCGGTGCCACGATCCGGGTGCGCGGTGTTGGTAGTGCGGCCGGCAGCGATAACGGCAGGTGGAAGGGTACCGAGCGAGTCATCCGCTGGCCTTGGGCATTGGGCCAGACCACCTGCATTAGGTATTGACCGTGTTTGAGCCCGGTAAGCGAAAACTCAGCTTCATCCTCGTGCTCGGACTGGTCCGGCCGTAGTGGCCGGACCTCAAGCGGCTTGGAGGATCCGTCCCTGAGAAGTTCGGCGGTAACGGTATCGAGTTGGCTTAACTCCAATTGCGGATCGAAGCGAACAAACATAACGGCTTGCTCATCTTCGGGATAGAAGAACCCCTCAACCGTTGCGAAGGGTTCACTGGTTTCGGTTGCCGTTGCCGGTCCGGAAAGAACCACGGCGCAAAGGACTGATAACAAGGCTGTTTGCTGTTGTCTCATTCGTCTGCTCCGGTGTTGCTTGGGGCATGCTGGCATCAGGAGATTCCCACGAGCCATTGTAACTTGAGGGTTTGCAAGTGGGTGTGGCAGGATGAGTTTGGAGGATTGAACCCGGCTTTTGCTCTTGGGTGAGGTATAATTACGGGTCGGGCCAATATGATCGGTGCCGGGGGGCGGAAAAGGCCATGCAAAAAAAGAAGGTCCTGCTTGGGTTGTGTCGGCGGCTAGGTGGCCCTGCCTTTGTCGTGCTGGCAATGGTCCTGATCTCGGCGCCTGTCGGGGCAGTGGTATTTACCGAGGTCACTGAGACGGCGGGTGTTGACTATCTGCAGAAGCAGGCTCTGGCGACAACCACGCCACCATTCTGGCAGCAGGACATCACTGGTGGAGCGGCGGCGGGCGATGTGGATGGTGACGGATGGGTCGATCTATTGGTAACGCGCCAGGATGCTCCGCCGATTCTCTTTCATAACCAGCGCAATGGTACATTCAAAGATGCAACAGCCGGGTCCGGCCTCGGCACGTATCAGGCGACTGGATCCAACGGCGCCGGCTTTGGGGATATTGACAACGACGGTGACCTGGATCTGTATGTGACCAGTTTCGCCGATAGCCGCTTCTACCTCTACATCAACGATGGCAAGGGGCACTTCGTGGAAGAAGCTGAAATTCGTGGCGCAGCAACTTCAGACGGTGGGATGCACTTTGGTCAGGGTGTGGCTTTCGGCGACTACGACCGGGATGGTTTTCTTGATGTATTTGTATCCGAATGGCGATGGGACATGCAACCGCAGAATCCGGGGTTTTGGCCTACAAACAATCGGTTGTTGCGCAACAACGGTGCGGCCAATCCCGGGCATTTTTCTGATGTGACCAATGCCGCGGGCGTTTCGATTCGTCATGTCGTCGGGCTGCAGAAGGCCGGCAGTTGGGGTTTTGTTCCACGCTTCGATGACCTGGACGGTGACGGGTATCCGGAGATCACTTTGGTCGCCGACTTCGGCGAGAGTCGGTTGTTCTGGAACGATGGTGATGGAACCTTCACCGATGGCACCGAATTGGCCATGGTGGGCACCGACCAGCACGGCATGGGGTCAGCGGTGGCTGATTTTGATGGCGATGGTGATCTGGACTGGTTTATCACTTCGATCGTCAATCCCGATATGGACCAGAACGGTAACCGGATGTACGTCAACAATGGCGATCGCACTTTCATCGATCAGACGGATCTTTCCGGCGTACGGCATGGCGATTGGGGGTGGGCTGCCAGCGCGTTGGATTTCGACAACGATGGCGATGAGGACCTGATCATGACCAACGGGGTGCACTTTGAGCGACCGGATCTGTTTGCTGAGGACCCCATGCACCTGTGGGAAAACGACGGCCAGGGCCGCTTCACCGAAGTATCAGAAGAAACAGGTATTATGAACACCGATTTGGGCAAGGGATTGCTCACCTTTGACTACGATCAAGATGGTGATCTGGATGTATTCGTGGTCAATCATGTCAGCCATCCCGTGCTTTATCGTAACGATGGTGGCAACGAAAACGGTTGGCTGCAGATCGTTCTAGAAGGCAGTGACTCCAATGCCCAGGGCATTGGAGCCATGATCACGGTGACACCTGAAGCCAACGGCGCTTCAGTGGTGCAGGAGATGAACGCCGACAGCAACTTTCTAGCCATGAACGAGCCGCTGGTACATTTCGGGATTGGTCCTGTCAGTGAACTTGTGCACCGTGTGCATGTGCGCTGGCCCAGTGGCTTGGAGCAGACTTTTTCTGACGTACCAGCCAACAGCCGGGTTATGATCGTTGAAGCAGGTCAGCTGTACGTCATACCCGAACCCGGCATACTGGCCCTGGTCGGAGCCGGACTGCTGTCGGCTACTCGCCGACGAAGCGGCTAAGTCTCAGCCGACAATTCGGTGCAGGGGCCGGGCAATTGCTCTGCGGCACGTTGCTATGGTCTCGTGCTGTTGTCCACGCAGGTCGATGCGGGCCAGCCTTTTGACCCGCCGCTGGCAAGTATCAAGGATCTTTGGGACGATTCGTATTAGGTTGGCGATTGTTTTTAAAGCGAACTCCCGATGCGGGAATCTGCGGCATGATCCAGGATCGATTGCAGGGACCGAAGGTTTTGATCGTAGCGGTGGTGATATTATCCTGTGGCGATGTTTCGGGCCAGGATGCTGATCCTTCACCGAGCTTTACACGCGATGTGGCACCGATCATTTTCAAGAACTGCACGGTTTGTCACCGGCCAGGTCAATCGGCGCCATTTAGTCTGCTCAACTACCGCGATGCAATGCGCCGGGCCAAGCAGATCGTGCAGGTGACAGGCAGCCGCTACATGCCGCCCTGGCTGCCCGATCGCAACGGCCCGGCCTTTGATAGTAACCGCTCGCTAAGTGATGAGCAGATCCAGATCATTCGGCGGTGGGTTGAAGCCGGCACTCCCGAGGGTGATCCGGACGATCTGCCGGCGGTACCGCAGTGGGAGCAGGGATGGGCGCTGGGTCCACCGGACCTGGTTTTGACTCTCGAAGCCTACGAATTGGGAGCCGAAGACTTGGACGTTTTCCGCAATATCGTTGTGGCGAATCCGTTGGAGTCCGTTCGGTATGTCCAAGCTCTCGAGTTCCGGCCCGAGAGCCTGGCAGTGCATCACGCGATCATTCAGGTGGATCGTTCGGCCACGTGCCGCAGGCAGGACTTGCGTGATCCCGGACCGGGGTTCGGGGGCATGGACATGGGACGATCCGAAGCGCCCGACGGGCATTTCATCGGATGGACGCCGGGAAAGGCAACTCGGCGGTTGCCCGACAAGATGGCTTGGCTCCTGCATCCTAAGAGCGATCTCGTGGTTCAGATGCATCTAACTGCGACCGGAAAGATTGAGTGGGTGGAGGCACAGATCGGCTTGTACTTTACTGATGATCCTCCACAGCTGTTCCCCTGCAACATCGTGCTGTCACGTGAGGATATTGATATCCCGGCCGGTCGGTCGGACCACCTGATTGAAGATGAATACGTTTTCCCCGCAGACGCCCATTTGGTGGTCATCTATCCCCACGCCCATTACCTGGGCAAGGATGTACACGTGACCGCGGTGTTCCCTGACGGCCAGAGCCGGTCCCTATTGCACATCGGTGATTGGGACTTCAATTGGCAGGACGACTATCGTTACGCAGAGCCTATTGCTTTGCCCCGCGGCACGCGGTTGACCATGCGATGGCAGTACGACAATTCACGGGACAATCCTCGTAATCCCTACCAGCCACCACGACGCGTGCGATACGGATTGCGCTCAGAGGACGAAATGGGGACCGTGTCATTGCAGGTGCTACCAGACAACCCTGAAGACCAACTGCTGCTGCAACTGACCGAATGGCGTAGTCGGGTCAGGAAGAATCCGGGAAACTGGTATGCGATGAACGTCTTGGCTGCAGCGCTTCTGGAACACGGGTCGGTCGGTGAGGCGATGCGGTTGTTGAAGCGAGTCCAGGAGCTGAATCCGGACTTTCCTGATGGAGCAAACAATCTCGGCCGGGCCTTGCTCATGAAAGGCAAGGTCACCGAATCAATTGGGTACTTCCGTCGCACACTTCGTTTGCAGCCGGATCACGACAGTGCCAATGCAGCATTGGGCTCGGCTCTGGTGCGCCTGGGTCAGACCAGTCAGGCGATCACGCACTACCGCGAAGTGCTGGAGAAATGGCCGCATCTCTACGTAGCCCGTGTACGGTTGGGCAACCTCCTGGCCGATCGCGGGCAACTAGCTGAGGCGATGGGCCAGTACCGCGTTGCGTTGGATACCCACCCGGGGTTGGCGGAAGCCCACCAGAGTCTGGCCGTCTGCTACATGATGCAGAGGCAGTTTGGCCCGGCCATCGAGCACTATCGCCGGACAATCGCCTTGCAACCGGAGAACGCCAACGCCCATTTCGCCCTGGGCCGGTGCCTGCAACAGCAAAACAACATTGATGCCGCCTTGGAGCACCTGGGTCAAGCGGTGCGATTAGATCCTGAAAACGAGTTGTATCGCCGCATTCTGCAGCAGTTGCGAGGAGGCAAGCGATGAGATCCAGTTGCGGCATGGATTCCGGAACCAGGTGTCCCGAATCACAGTTTTGGGCAATCGAATTCGAGGAGTAGACGCTCGATCCAGCAATCTGATTTTCAGACTGCGATTACCGTTTCTTAACAACCGGCGGCGGTGTGCGGCCGACAGAGTTACGGGGAGCCTTGCGACGTCGGGTCATCGGCCTTAGTGGTATCGCCTTCTTCTGCCAAATGCGGATGGACAATCATCCCATCGTCCTGCTGGTCGCGCTGCAGCGTTGCCAGGCGAGCGAAGACCCGCCGCATATCCCGCAGGCTACCCAGGGTAAACCAGATAGTGGCGAAAACTCCCACTATGACCTGGAGATAGATCCAGAGCATCCAGAAAGTCGTCCACCAGTGCATCGTGATCTCTGCTACCAGGAAGTGATAGATCGCGGCACCGAAAAACAGCACGATCCAGATGGCGTTCCAGGTAACCAGCGCCAGAGCAAGCAACCGGTCCGTACGCGTGAATTCCTCAGTAATCCCGATCACTTTCAACCAAGTGATCCGGATCGAGTCCGAGGCCTTTTTGTGCTCCTGCTGGACGTCATACTCGCCTCGGTGCAGCATGCGATCAAGGTTGAACGGCTTGCGCCGGGCGGCCAGCGAGAGAACAACATACGAGCTAATGCAGATCATCATGATCCAGAACCAGAGGACCTGGCTGTTGATGTTGTTCTGGTAGTCGACAAAGCGAAGAATGATTCCCTTGTCGGGGATTGCAGCAATGGCTGTCTTGTACTGGTGGACGACGATTCGTGTGATCGACAGCACCGTCCCCAGGCTCAGGGCCACATAGGCGGCGGCCGTGCCCCCATAACGCCAGTACAGCCCACCCACGATCGCGCATCCCAGCCCGCTGATGATTGCGCCCGTGATGGCGAAGTACATCTGGATGAACTCGGTGGGCTTGTACAAGCAGGCGAAGACGAATGCGAATGCCGCTACCCCCACGATGGACCAGCGCAGCCAGTTGACGTGCTGCTTGGGTGTCAGTGGCTTCTTGCGAAACGGCATGACGACATCCTGGATGAAGATGCTGCCCCACGAGTGCATGTAGGTGTCCTGGGTGGTGATCAGCAGAAAGACCATGATGACGCAGAAGAACCCGCGCAGTCCCGTTGGCAGCATATAGGAGAGGGCCACGGGGACACGCTGCTGGACCGCAAGTTGTGGGACGTCGCTGTTGCGTAACTGTTCGAGGGCGAGGCGTGCCTCGGCGGATTGTTCGAGGAAGTTCGGGTGTGTCAGAAAGGTCAGGGCGGCGATCGAAAGCAGAACCAGTCCCACCAGTCGAATGGCGTAGACCCAGGGAAAGATGACCCCCTGCATCTTTTGTTCGTGGGGGGTAATGCCCGAACTCTGGTACGCCTGGCTGCCCTGCCACGACATCATGCCATAGAACTGGTTGAACACCAGGATCAGGAAGAAGATCATGCCGAAGTGTTCGACCCGGCCGGTATCAAAGGGATTCAGCATCGACCGACCCTTGGCTTCCTCGCGGAGCTTGGCATCGTCGGTGGCTGCCAGGAGAAGTTCTTCGCGTTCCTGTTTTAATTCGGCAGCGGCTTCGGTCATACCCTGGGCCATGGCATTTTCGTAAGCGAGTTGCTTGACTTGGGCGTCGATCTGCAAGTCTTCTCGGGCCGCGATGACGGGCGCGTCCTGCATCGCTTCAACCATGTCTGGCCAGGCGTACTGGCTCAGCAAGAATAGGCAGAGGATTACGAGTCCGGCACTGACAACAATGCCCTGGAGGCAGTCAGTGATCATCACGGTGATATGCCCGCCAATGACCGTGTAGGTCAGGGCCATACCCATGGTCAGCAGCATGATCGGCCAGTAGGTGGGGATCACGACATTGGAGAACAGCGTGAGCTTGGCCGGAAGCCCGCAGAAATAGACGAAGAAGTTTGAGGCCACGTAGGGGAAGATGCCGAAGTTCAGGATTCCGCTGAACCAGACAGTGATGCCGGCGTAGATGCGAAAATTTCGGCTGTAGCGCACCTCGAAAAACTGGGCGAGTGTCAGGCAGCGTGTTTCCCGGAAACGGTAGATCACCCAACCGGTCAGGGTAAGGATGATGCCTGCCGGGATGGTCAGCCAAGTCCACCAGATCGTGGGCATGCCGGCGGCGTAGAACTGCTCAAATAAAGCGACGGCAGAGATTGCGCCCAGGCCCGTGGCACTACCGGCCATGACCAGCAGGTAGCGTCCGGCCGAGCGGTTTGCCGATAGGAAATCCGCCACGCCCCGCATGTACTTGACCGTGCGCAGGCTAAACAGTGTCAGGGCAACGATACTGACGATTACGATTGTCCAATCCAGTCCAGTCAGCATCATGGGACAAGATTTCTTAAGGTGGGTTCGTGGCCAGTTACTCCGGCCGACGGCGGGTGTGGATCGTAAAGTTCAGGTTCTTAGCCAGCTAGTATAACCGAGCAGGTGGTCGAGATTGCTTCATGCCCGCGGTGCCTGCCGGTGCACTGGTTCTGGACCACACGAGTCGGCGTGATACCACGGATGGGGGAGCGGTCAGCGATACTGTGCCCAGAGCAGGATCTTATTTATCTAGTTCGGACTGCCGCCGATGCAGATGGACATGGCGGATGCTTATTTGTGCAATGCCGTCCGAGGGCCTGACATGGATCAGGAACACACTGCTTCAGTGGCGGCGTGCAAAGAAAACCTGCTCCATAAATTCGCCTTGGGTCAGGTCACGGCGCAGATAGTTACTGGATTGCTGTCGGTCAAAGCGATCGGGCGAGAAGGCAGTGATATCGATTGGTGATTCCCCATCGACGATCATGTCGGCCAGCAGTGAACCAACCGCCGGGTTGTAGGCAAAGCCGCCGGAGTGAAATGCCGTGGCAATGTAGAGTCCGGGGCGCGAAGCGACCGGCCCCAGGACCGGTTCCCCGTCCATGGAGAAGCACAGCAGGCCAATGTGTTCACTGTGCCAGGGCAGATCCTTGATCGCCGGGACCAGCGGCAATAGGTTCTTGCGGGCGCGTTCGGGATAGCCGGGATCAACCGCAAGTTCGGTCATGCGGAACCGTGACGTGGGCGCGGGGTATGGCTTGTTCTCGGGGGTTTCCAAGCCTACAAGCAGACGACGGCCGTGTGCCGGTCGCACATAACCGCCCAAGGCGTTGGCATTGACCGCGGGGATCTCAACCTTGGCCGGGGTCGGCTCGCTGACGAATCGTTGGTGGACGAATGGTTTTGCAGGCAGATGACAATCCAGGCGCTGGCCCAGCAAACGCATGCACCAGACATGGGCGGCGCAGATAATCGCGTCGGCTTCAACATCACCGTGGTCTGTTGTGACACCGGTGATCCGGCCGCCGCGATCAAGGAACCCGGTAACGGGCTGGTTTTCACGGATCTCAACTCCGAGTCGGCGTGCCCCGGTCGCCAGTGCGGGCACGTAATGTTCCGGTTCACTGTAGCCTCCGCGTGGGTCAAACAGCCCCGTCAGGTTCTTGCTGGGCGTTAGTGCGGGCCAGCGGCGGTGGACCTGGTTGGCATCTAGAACCTCGTAGGGCGCATCCAACCGGTCGTACAGTGGCAGTACGGCTGCCTGGTTGGGCCAGACTGATTCATCGAACAGGTTCAGACAGCCGACGTCTTGGAACCGATAGCCATCCAGTTCTTCGGAAAGCTCTCGGTACCGCTGTAGGGCGATGTGGCGGGCCAGCACACCCGGTTCGGTCCACAGCAGGCCATTGATAATCCCCGCAGCCCGGCTACTTGCGCCATCGCCAACCGGGCCCTTTTCCAGCAGGACAACCCGGCCGGCCTTTCGTCGGGCAAGGTGATAGGCGCTGCTTAGCCCGATCACACCACCACCGATGATCACAATCGTCAAAGATTTCATTTTTATTGGTATCCAGCAGGTTGAGCGGGACGTTGTGAACTGCGGCCAGCCACGGCGATAGAATAGGGCATTGGCGGCGTGGACGAGGCGATCGCGCCCCCGGTTTCCGGGGGTGAGGAAAGTCCGAACACGACAGGGCACGGTGGTGGGTAACACCCACCTCCCGCAAGGGACGGGATAGCGCCACAGAAAACATACCGCCTTGGCCAGGCGCCAGGAATCAGCGATAGGGGCTCTGGGGGTGTCGGGAGTGGTCAGCAGATGTGTGACCCGGCAGCAACCGATGACCGCTGGTGTCTGGCGCCTGGCCAAGGTAAGGGTGAAAAGGTGCGGTAAGAGCGCACCGCTCGGCTGGTGACAGTCCGAGGCATGGCAAGCCCCACCGCGTGCAAGGCCAAATAGGTCCCCAAATGCCGTCGGCCCGGCGGTATGGGGGCGGGTAGGCTGCTTGAGCCTGTCGGCAACGGCAGGCCCAGAGAAATGATCGTCACCCCGACGCGGGGCAACAGAATTCGGCTTACCGTCCACGCCGCCAATTTTTAAATTTTTGTGTCAATCGTGGATCGGTCAGCACGGGGATCTCGTGAAGCAGGCGATCTCGTGGGAACAGGCGGTC
>CAUZOD010000071.1:0-11215 GCA_963581115.1 Phycisphaerae bacterium
GGAGGGGGGAGGGGCAGGTTCGATGAACACTGGCCAGTTCTGGGGTTACGACCATGGGAGGTCACGTCAATAGCGATTTACACGATCTGGTCGCGGGCTTAGACGTCCACTGCCAGTTCAGTGTGCCGCTGGGTTCGTTGACTTGGTACGGGGTTGGTGGTCGTGCCGAGGTTCTGGCCCATCCACCCAATACCGCACAACTGACTGCTCTGATGGAGCGATGTCGAGATCGTCGTGTCCGGTTGTACGTTTTAGGTCACGGAGCAAACTTGCTGGTGTCCGATGGCGGTGTCAACGGGATTGTGGTGCAGTTAGATGCACCAGGATTCACCGGCATGTCCATTAACGGCAATCGCGTCACAGCCGGGGCCGGTTACGATCTGATGAAACTCGTGCTCAAAACTGCTAGGGCCGGTCTTGGGGGTCTTGAGGCTGTCGCGGGTATTCCCGCCAGCATCGGCGGAGCGGTGCGGATGAATGCTGGGGGTGCCTTTGGCGAGATTGGTTCGGCCGTGGGCGGTGTGCGGGTTGTGGCCGATACCGGCCAACTGGATACCCATGACCGGGATGATCTGGTCTTCGGGTACCGCTGGTCGAATATTGTCGATCCCTTCATTATCGAAGCACAGTTCGAGTTGACTCCAGGCGATCCGGTTGCACTGATGCGACGGGTCAAGGAGATCTTTCTCTACAAGAAGAGTAATCAGCCCATGAGGGCTAGCAGTGCCGGGTGTGCATTTAAGAACCCCGTTTCGGTTAGTGGTGGTGGAGCGTCTGCTGGCCAGCTGATCGAGCGGGCAGGTCTGAAAGGCTTTACGATTGGCGGTGCGTCGGTATCACCCTTGCACGCTAATTTCGTTGTGGTCGATCAACGTTCGGGGCGGGCCGATGACATCAAGGCGGTGATTGATCATGTTCAGATGGTTGTGCGCGATAAGTTTGGCGTGGATCTAAAACGTGAAGTAGTCGTGTGGCCCTAGGAGGTGGGCGGTATCTGGCGACCTCGTCTTTGCACAAGTGGGCCAAGACGATTTATGGTGGCGCATCATTCGGCCGCAAGTGCTGCCGTTTGGTAAAACAGGTCATATTGGGCGATCAGCCCCACCATCGAGTCTCTGTAGTGCATTCCAAGAGCGGGTGCGAGTACTCTATTACACTCCGACCCACTTGAAAGCAGATCCATCATGACCAGTCAGATCGGCGATCAATTGTACACGCTTAGGGAGCATTGTCGGAATCCAGCAGATTTTGCGCATACATGCCAGAAACTTAAACGAATTGGATTTGTCGCAGTGCAGGTATCTGCGGTAGGTGTGGATGACCCGGTGCAGGTCAAACAGATTTTGGACGACCATGGATTGAGTTGTGTGGCAACGCATCGAGATTGGGATCAGCTCAGGGATACCGAGAGGGTTTTGGAGGAACACCAGATTTTGCAATGTGGACTTACGGCGCTTAGCGGGTTCGGTTCTGCTGATACCAGTGAGGGGCAGTGGCGAGAGTTCATCAAGGACTTCAGAACCCTTGGGCAGGCATTGGGCCAACGGGGTTTGCGCGTTGGGTATCACAATCACAGCCATGAATTAGCTCCGTTTGGCGAGGATCCGGCACGATTCGACCCGAGACATACTCCGCTGCAACTGCTGCTTGAGCAGTTGCAGCCGCCACTGTGGTTTGAGATTGATACTTACTGGATTGCCCATGGAGGCGGAGATCCTGCGGCTTGGATTGATCATTGTGCCGGTCGGTTGCCTGCGTTGCATGTCAAGGACATGACGGTCAATGCTGGACGGCAGCAGAAGATGTGTGAAGTGGGCCTGGGCAACCTGAACTGGCCGCGGATCCTTGAGGCGTGTCGGCATGGGGGTGTCGAGTGGTATCTAATCGAACGTGACGACGGTGATTTAGACCCCTTCGAGAGCTTGCGGATCAGTCTGGAGAACCTGCGATGTTGGGGCTTGGAGTAAGAACTCGTTTTGGGCTGGTTCCCAGTCATAGGGCCCTTGGGCCCCACGGGGCGGCTCCTTTGATTTGCATCAATATGGGGCATCTGTCAGAATGCTGGGCCCCCACAGGACCTGATGACAGGAGTTGTTATGGCGATTCGGATCAAAGCTCGCAGCGGTGAATCAGCGGAACAGATGTTGCGCCGCTTCAAAAAGCTGTGCGAGAAGGAAGGGCTTACCAAGGAAATCAAGAAGCGGGCATACTACGAAAAACCCAGCGAGCGCAAGCAGCGAGCCCTGCGGAAGGCGGTCAAGCGTCGCCAGCAGCAGGAGGTATCCCTAGTCCAGCCTGCTCCCGGTAACAACGCACGAACCTCGAACACCGCACGTCCGATGCGGGGTGGATCGAGAACCAGTGGGGGTCGCGGCCGCCATTGACTGTCGTTTGCTTGCGAGGTGATTTGCTAGACCCGATCGTTTCGACAACCTTGCGCTGGTTCGACCGGTATCGGCGTATTGTCGTCCGATAAGTTCTTTACACGTATCAGGAGTAGCCGGCATGTTGGCTTGGTTTCTTGCGCCGTCTTTACTGGCCGTTTCACTTCCTCCAGCCTTTTACTTAGCACCGGCAGGATCCATCATTGCCTTGGTCATGGCATTCGTGTTCTATCGCGGATTCATGGCGAAAAGCGAAGGTGATCAGGAGATGGTTCGTATTGCGGCGGCAGTGCGCGAGGGGGCGTATGCCTACCTAGGTCGGCAGGCAAAGGTCGTATATTTAGTGATTGCAGTATTGGCAGTGGTGTTGCTGGTGATGGCGTTCGCCAAACTGCAATCGCACTTGACATGGCTGGGTGTTCCTGTAGCGGCATCCCTGTCTGGTTTGTGCGGGTTCCTAGGAATGAAGACGGCGACGAACGCTTCTGCCCGTACCGCAGCGGCAGCAAAGCAGTCGCTCAATGATGGGCTACGGGTTGCTTTTCGCGCGGGTGCGGTGATGGGCCTCTGCGTGACAGGTTTTGCCCTGTTTGACGTGTCATTCTGGTTCATCCTCCTGAGCAGTGTGAGCTCGGCTACCGGCGTAGAGCAGTTGGTCGATCTGACCACTATCACCCTTAGTTTTGCAATGGGTGCATCGTTACAAGCCTTGTTCGCTCGTGTTGGTGGAGGTATCTATACGAAGGCTGCTGACGTTGGGGCCGATCTGGTCGGCAAGGTCGAGGCAGGGATTCCCGAAGACGATGCCCGTAACCCGGCGACTATCGCGGACAACGTGGGCGATAACGTCGGTGATGTCGCGGGCATGGGCGCTGACCTGTACGAGTCCTATTACGGGTCGATCTTGGCTGCCATGGCATTGGCTGCCGCTGCGTCATTGCGACTGGATCTCGGTGTCAGTGAAGCGATGGCGATGATTGTTGCTCCGCCCGCCTTGGCGGGTTTGGGCATTGTCGCGTCGGTCATCTCAATTTTTGCAGTGCGGGCCAAGGAAAATGCGGGTTTTGCACAGCTGTTAAGGAGTCTGCACGGGGGAGTCTGGTTGAGTTCCGCCTTAATTGTTGTAGCGTCGGCGGGGCTGCTGTACGTGTTGTTGCAGGATCTGGAAGCGATCAGCTGGTTGGGGATCTGGGGGGCCATCGTGGTGGGGCTGCTGGCAGGCCTGATCATCGCGTGGGGTACTGAATATTACACGAGTTACGAGCGCAAACCCACACAGAACATCGCGGAGCAGGCCCAGACTGGTCCGGCTACGGTCATTATTGCGGGTGTCGCCGAAGGAATGAAGAGTACTTGGATACCGCTGATGACCGTTGTGGTAGCGATCATGTGCGCGTTTCTCTTTGCTGGCGGCAGGGACACGTTTCTCTTAGGTGCATTTGGGGTTGGTATCGCTGCGGTTGGGATGCTTTCAACTCTGGGCATTACACTGGCCACGGATGCGTATGGTCCGATCGCGGACAATGCTGGTGGGAACGCTGAGATGACTCATCAGCCATCGCACGTGCGGGAGCGGACCGACATGCTCGATTCATTGGGCAACACCACTGCCGCCACAGGCAAGGGTTTTGCCATTGGTTCAGCTGCGCTGACGGCACTGGCACTCTTGGCAGCTTATGTGATAACGGTTCAGGTCAACCTTGCGAAGACTGACGAGTATGCGCCCGGGGTGCGTGACTTGGCCAGCCAGGGTGATTCCATCAGTATGGCCTATCTCGGTAACCGGCTATTTAAGATCACGATTGACCAGCAGACACCTTACACCGGAATGTTTATAGGCCAGATGGATAGGGTGACATTCAATCGGGCGATGACTGAAGGCAAACTGGTGGGCCAAGTTGAAGCCGCCGAACATACAGTGACCGCAAACGTGCGTCTAGATGAACAGGTACACCCGATTAAGACCGTGCCAGTTTCGTCGGCAACTCTGCCTCAGGTCATGAACTACTTCAACGTGACCCTGATGAATCCGAACGTGCTGTGCGGCCTCTTCATAGGCGTGATGCTGGTGTTCGTATTCTGCTCCATGACCATGAGTGCCGTAGGCAGAGCGGCCTACGCAATGATGAATGAATGTCGTCGGCAGTTTGAGATCATGAAAGGCGCATTCAAGCAGCAGGGCATGAGCGATCAGGACATCGCCGATCCGTTGAAATGGCCGTACGAGGTTCAGTGTGATGGGCACAGCTATCCCGATTACGCCAATTGCGTCAATATCTCCACTGGTAGGGCCCTTAAGGAGATGATCGCTCCATCATTGATGGCAGTGATCGCACCTGTCTTGGTGGGCCTGATCCTGGGTGTGCCTGGGGTGATGGGTATGCTTGTGGGTACCTTGGTCTGTGGGTTTGCAATGGCAATCTTCATGGCCAATGCCGGCGGTGCATGGGACAACGCCAAGAAGTGGATCGAGACTGGTGAGTATGGCGGAAAGGGCTCCGATGCCCATAAAGCGGGTGTTATTGGTGATACGGTGGGTGATCCGTTCAAGGACACCTCGGGTCCGAGCTTGAACATTTTGATCAAGCTGGTAAGCATTGTTTCCGTGGTCTTCGCCGGGCTGATCGTGAAATTCTCTCCCATTGTCGCTGCATGGCTACATCTGGCCTAGAATAGTTGTAGTGAGAAAGGCCAAATAACCACGATTGAAGCTGGCGCTCAAATGAGCGTTGGCTTTGTGTTTACCAGCGATGACTCAGACGATCTGCCCTTCCCAATCTGAACCGTCTGTTGCCGGGGTTAGTTTGTTGACGTCCGAACCGACCGCCACAGATCCGCGACATTTTGTGGTTGAGGCGGCGAGGTGCATGGAGGATCTCCACTGCCAAGGCATAGTTATCTTTGATGTTCGGCGGCTCAGTCCACTGACTGACTACATCATCGTTGCCAGCGGTATGAGCGATCGGCAGATTCGCAGTGTTGCGCAACATTTGAAACGTTTAGCTACTGACTGGAGCATGCAATGTCTAGGTGTTGAGCAGGATGCGACATCGACCTGGCTAGTGCTGGATCTGATCGAGGTGATGGTGCACCTGTTCGAGCCAATCACCCGGGTGCACTACGATTTGGAAATGCTCTGGGGAGATGCTCCCCGGATTCCCTGGAAACGGAATGGATCGATTGAGCCAATTCATTCGCCTCATGGGGATGAGGTCGGCGAATTCTCCTAATGGAGCCAGTTTCAGTGGGTGTGGCATCTATGTGCTCGATTTGGCGTTACTTCTGCAATTCATCCAGTTTCTGGACAATCTGTCGGAGGTGATCAGCGAGTTCGACGGCCTTTCGTGCAGCACTGGGGCGCAGATCTCGCAACACCGGCAGAACCTCTAAGCGAAGGCGTGCCCGAGTGCGGCTGCGGTCCTTGTTGGAAAGGTCATCGCGCCACGGCTGGCCGAGTGTGTTCAAAAAATGGCAGACAGTTGCATGATCACTGAGAAGCATGGGGCGAATCACAATCGGATTGCAGGCAGTTGGTAAGTTCCTGTCCCTGTTGTTGGGGGCAATTGCCGATCCACTGCGGGTTAGTTGCGACAGGGGACATTGCCAGGCAATTCCTCGCAAGCCTTCGATCTGGGTGCCGCGCAGAATCCGCATCAGCATGGTTTCCAATTGATCGTCACCATGATGCGCTGTCGCCACAAACTTCGCGCCGGCTTGGCGGGCCATCTGTGCTAGAGCAAGGTACCGCTCATGGCGGGCCCGAGCTTCCAGATTCCCCGAGTTGTGGCGGAGGTCCAGATCGAGCCGGTGCAGTGGCAGATGCAGCATGTCGGCCAGTTCTGCAACGAACTGTGCGTCCATTTCGGCGGCAGTGCCGCGTAGGTGATGCTGAACGTGTCCGACATGTAGTTGCAGGCGCCATGTGCGTCGGGGAGCAAGTAACCGAAGTGCCCGCAGCATCGCTACGGAGTCAGCGCCGCCGCTGACGGCGGCGAGTAAATGGTCGCCTTCGCGGACCCCACATCGCCTTCGCAACGCCGAGGCGATTGATGTAACCAAGCGGTGATGTGGGGCGTCGGCCATGGTTTGGATCATTCTGGTCGGTGGTCAGCCCACTTCAGTCAGTCGATTCTAGACCAGTTCATGCCGACGTCGAATGCGGATATGGGCTGGATGATCTAGTACACTTGCTAACCATGGTTGCCACATGGTTGTACCCGCTCGGCCAGTATGCATTTAGCCCAGCCGATGCGCTGCTGCTGTTGGGGGTGCTGTTGATCATCGTTGCTTTGATGCTGGGTATCCGTAAGAAACGGCGACGCATTGCACAGCGAGGGACGGCCCGGGAGCAATTGGAGCGGATGAACCAGGAGACAGCCGTTCGGGGTGATCTGGAACAATTGATGGTCGAGATCGAGCAATTGGCCAAGCGGCTTGGCGCTCAGCTGGATGCCAAGACGCTGGTCTTGGAGAAACTGTTGCACGAAGCAGATCAGGTCATTGAAAGACTGGAACGCGGAGCAGGCCCGACTGAGCCATCAGCTGATCCACAAACTATCCGCATTTATCGTCTGGCCGACGAAGGACGGTCGCCGATGGAGATTGCCCAGGAACTTGATGAGCATGTGGGGAAAGTGGAACTAATCTTGGCATTGCGGAAGGCACGCTATCGCCAGTAGACGTCATGTGTTGCGGGGATATTCGTGTCTGTGCCGGGCGACGATCCCGAGCCGTGCTTTCCCCTGGTTGACATTCATCAGCGGACAAACCACACTCTTAATTCATCGGAGATCGTTTTGTGCTACAGGGTACCTACACTGCCTTAATCACGCCGTTTCGCGATGGTCAGGTCGATTACGATCGGCTGGCCCAGAATATTGCAGCCCAGATCGAAGCGGGTATCGATGGGCTGGTGCCCACTGGCACCACGGGAGAATCACCGACGCTTTCCCATGAGGAGCACCGCCGCGTCATTGAGCACGTGGTGGAGCAGGCTGCTGGGCGTGTTGTGACTATTGCCGGCACGGGGTCTAATGCCACCTCAGAGGCGATGGAGCTGACTGAGCATGCCAAGAATGTTGGTGCTGACGCGGCCCTTCTAGTCAACCCGTACTACAACAAGCCGACTCAGGAAGGGCTATATCGCCACTTCATGCAGGTAGCTGATCATGTTGATCTGCCTCTGGTGCTTTACAACATCCCAGGCCGTACCAGTATCACCATGAGTCCCGAGACCGTGGCCCGGTTGGCACGCCATGCCCATGTTGTGGCGATCAAGGAAGCTACCGGTTCGCTCGATATAACCTCTGAGATATTGTCCCTGTGTGATATTGCGGTTGTATCAGGAGACGATTCTCTGACCTTGCCGCTGGTGTCGGTTGGGGGGCGTGGCGTGATCAGCGTGTTGAGCAATCTGGTGCCCAAGGAGGTTAAGCAACTGACCACAGCAGCGCTGGCGAGCGATTTTGTTGAGGCACGACGGCGGCATTTCGAGCTTTTTCCACTCTTTAAGGCTTGTCGCAGTTTGGCCACCAATCCCATCCCAATCAAGACGGCTATGGCGTTGTGCGGGTGTGATACTGGGCAAATGCGGTTGCCTCTATGTGCGATGTTGGCGGATGATCGGGCTGTCATGGGATCTTTGCTGCGTGACTATGGGCTTCTCTAACTCGCATTTCTCACCAACTTTAGTTGTGCAGTTTTGTCTAGCGGATCATGTCGGGCAGGGTCGCCAGTTTTCTGCTATCGGGGCGTGGCAGGGTAATGGCCAAGACGGGTGCACAGAGCCGGGTTCTAGTTGCAGTTGTACAGATAGGGATGGCCAGGCTGCAGATGATCAGGCTCAGAAGCGGCATGTGGCATTCGTGTTCTGTGAAGCTTCTACGCCCGTGCGCGACCGCTTCATTGATAAGTTTACCTTGACGCATATTTGAGGCATTATGGAATGCTGCGCCGGTGCGGATCAAGTTCGTCAATCCCCCACTTCGCCAAGCGGAACACACAGAGTTGGATGGCGGAGACATCACCTGAGTAGCTGGTAGCACCTTGCCAGGCTGGGTATGTAGTGACGCCGTGGTGGCTCATGTTGTCTGCCCCATAGGCGGGTATTTCGTGCGGATTGGTTCCTTTGGGTACGCCGATGTTCATGCGGCTGATTTCTGTATGGGTTTAGCCCGCGTTAACTCGAGGGCGAGGCGACCGGCGCAGAGCACTGCCAGTGCCACAAGTATCCATATGCTTTGTGACATCACAAACCCCATGTACGCCATCGGACACGTCACCAGTGTGGTCAGTGCCCAGACGATTGCCTTGTCCCGTTTGTTCCCGCCGCCGCGCCATAGCGGAATTACGCATAGAAAGACATATGCCGGAAACGCTAGGCCATAGGCCAACAGGAAGATCCGAAAGACAGTTTCCCCTGTGGCGTATCCATTGGTCAGGCCATCGGATCCATGACCTACCAAGTTGGCGGCCAGTAGGCCGACTGCCACAATTAACCCAACACGTAGCCACGCTCTTCCACCCCGTCGCAACGCGATTTCACGTCCATGGCAACCCATTGTGAATGCAGTCTGGAGGGTCAAATGGATCATCAGAACTGATAGCCACTCGGTAGGGATCACGGGTCGGTCGGCCTGTGGTACCGTTCGCGCGAACAGTGGCAGCAGTATTGATGCGTAGGCCAAGCTGAAGATCATCATGCCGAGAAAGATCACTATGAATCCCAAGGCAAATGCGCGCCGTCCGGTACTCGGGTCGGTGGCCTGCCGTACCCGATGAAACGTTAAGTCCAGGTAGGGACACAGGGCGAATCCAACCCCCGACGCTAGTGCGAACATCCACAGGTCTAGGCCAGAGTCGGTGGACACTTGGTTGGGTTCGATGCCAAATGCATCGGGCCATCCGAATATCAGACCCAATGACAGCAGAATCGCCGATATCACGGTGGTCCACATGCCGAGTGCCAGTGCCTTTGGCCGGGTATGTACCGCAATTTGGACCAGTGCCGCGGCGAATAGTGCAATGACAACCACCGTTGTGCCGAACATCCGCGTGTAAAGCCATCCCAGCACAAATGCATGCAGTGCGAGGGTGACCTCGCTGAAGCGTAGACACATGTCGCGGTGGCGGGATACGAGTCGGCAGCTCGAATCAGCTCGCAATACACTGCCCATTACCGCGGCACCAAATATGTTGGGTAAGACGAATACAATCCAGCCGGCCAAAGCGAAATCACGCATTAGGATGATCGGCAAGAACATGCCGATCACCCAGGTCCACGATGAACCGAGGTAACAGGCCCATGCCCCTGCGGCACGCCAACCATGGTCAAGATAATCTACGTGTCGTCCACGGATCGGAAGGCCTCAGTAGTTGGGGAATGATCCGCGGGGATCTAGACACAGCCGCCTCTAGTGCGTCTTTCCGCGTAAGCGGCGGGCTCGCTGTAGCATCTTGGGGGCGACGTGGAATTGTGCCGAACACCGTCCGACTCGGCGCTGTCGCTCCATCTTTGCCTGGACCATTTGCACCACGTCCATGTCAATGGTGATATTGAATTCATTACCACTTTCGACCAATTTCTCAATCGGTTCACGGGGTTCAATACGATAGACCGCAGGTCCATGGCAGGGTCGAAGAAAATCGTACTCCAATGTTTTGCACACAACGGTGTAATCTGTTCCACATTTTCTGAAGACATACATGCCGCCGGCAATCTCGGCATTGCCCAGTAATGCGCCACCAGCCATGGCGTTATACCAGTTTCGGTTGAATTTCCGAAATGGTAATACGGCACTGAATGTTCCGATGTCGCCCGTTTGAATTTTGATTCCGGATCGAAACGCCAGTGGCAACCAGATCAGGGAGCAGAGCCGATACCAAAAATTGTTGCGTGTGGATAGGCGGCTAATTATTTCATCGAACCGATACCAAAGCCGGTTCCACCAGCGTGGAGTCTGCTTAGGGATGGCGATCGCCGTTGGTTCTGGTGTGGGAGCCGGATCATTGGCGCCCGTGTCCAGACCGGCATTGGCTTTCATGGCGAAAATGGAGTCGTCCGCTGTGAGGTCTGCTGGCTTCATGGCGATATATCGCACCGTACGTCGGGCAACAACACTCTAGTGTAGCCGATTCGCTTCCTGATCCCCGCGATTGCAGCCCATATTCTCGGGGGAATATGGGTTAGCGAAATGGCTCATTTGGCTTGTAGCCGGAATCGTGTTCTTTCGGGTCTTCTGCTGGATCAGATCCATCCTCAATCTCCTGCTCCCACGCGACTTGGACCGCTTCTAGGATCTGCTCATTGACATTGTGCTGTGGATCGGACTCGAATTCGTCCAGTTGACTTACCAGGGCCCGTAGGCGAGGGAACGGTACCTGATAGGGATTTAAGTCCGGATGGGCCTCGTAGAGGCCGATTGCGATTTGCTCAATATCAGTCCAGCCAAAATTCATCGGCACTTCCGCAGTCACGATCAGAACCGCCCGGAGCTTGGGGCGATGGGCTCATTGAATAGCTTGGCTATTGCAGGTTGACCGGCATCACAACGTACAGGAAATTCGGACCTGTTCGTAGGACCCCAGGTTTATTCGGCGCTTTCAACTCCAGGGATACCTGGTTCTCATCGATTACCTTTAACGCATCCAGAACATAGCTGGGATTAAAGCCGATCTCTACCGGTTCGCCGGTGTACTCGGCCACATCCACGCAGATCTCGGCTTCGCCCATCTCCGGGGCACGGCTGGTCAGCGTTAGCCCCTGATCGCTGAATGCCATACGTACGCCCCTGGATTCCTCATTGGTTAGCAGCGCTGCCCGACGTACGGCT
>CAUZOD010000072.1:0-11086 GCA_963581115.1 Phycisphaerae bacterium
GGACTCCCCCACCACCAGAAGGGGACGCACATGAGTCGGTTCCTCGAAGTGCTCAACAGCCATCACGAGGAACTTCGCTCCGACCAGATGATGGAGGTCTGCCGCGATGTTAAGCGACGCCTGGAGGCAGAAGAAGCTCATATTGAATTAACCTTCCCCTATTTTATCGACAAAAAGGCGCCCGTAACTGCCCAGCCCGGCAAACTGGATATTGAAGTAACCTTCGAGTGCACCAGTAATGCCCAGGATGATTTCGTCATGGCCGTCAAGGTGCCAGCCGCAAGCCTGTGCCCGTGTTCCAAACGGATCAGCAACTACGGCGCCCATAACCAACGGTGCCAGATCGAGGCCTGGGTGCGATTCGCTCCCGGCCGTATCATGTGGATCGAAGAGTTGTTCGATTTGATCGAGAAATCCGCCAGTGCGCCGGTCTACGCCGTACTCAAACGCCCTGATGAGAAATGGATCACCGAGCAGGCTTTTGACAATCCCAAGTTTGTCGAAGATATCGTCCGTGATTTGGCTGCAGGCCTGGATCGCGAGGCTTCCGTGATATGGTATGAAGTGAATTCGGAAAATCACGAGTCCATCCACAACCACAATGCCTATGCGATGCTCACTCGGGATAAGCGATAGCCTCTACATTTTCTCAAACAGATTATTGAGCGTGGGTGTGGAACATCTTCGGCTGCATGGATTCGATGCAACACGATTTCAACCTCAATTCATCGAACCCTGTAGCCAATCGTTGGTCCTCCATCCCCGAAGGTAATGGATACCTGCTCGTACCGATGTTGGTAAACGTCCGGATGAACTCGCCTCGGGCAGCAACCATCCCTCTGTAAGACCGGCAGCCTCTATTCCGACTTTCCCGCCATGCTGCGGCAAATAAGATCGGGATACCGCCCAAAAAAACGGTGGCTGACTGGAATCTTGATGCCCGCAAATAGCTGTAAAGTTAAGCGCCGGGCAGTCGCACATCGGCAAACTTTGACCCGGTGTCCAGTGGCCATCTCGATTCGAGTACCAACGATCTCTGCTATCTTCTGATGGCATGTCGGTAGCCACTAGGCCTCTTTGGTGCAATATCAGCTTCACGCTGATGTGGACCAGTACGGCCGCTAGTGGGTTCGGCGATCGAATGATCATGCTTGCCGGTCTAACATTGCTAGGCGGAATGATCGCTGGCGTAGATTCGACCAGCACTCAAGCCTCAACGCAGTTCTGGTTCTTTGCCCCTTACATCGGTTTTTCAATGGTTGGTGGATGGCTGGCCGATCGCGTCCCACGCAAATGGTTGTTGCTGGCTTGCGATGAGGCGAGGGGATTGATCCTGCTGCTGTCTTGCCTGCTGGTGACGCGAATGACCGGTTCGGCTGCAATCGCCCGCGACGCAGTGTGGTTCACTGTTCCTGGATTCGAGATCGAGTGCTATCAGCACTGGAAGGTCTACGCATCCCTGTTTGCCATCGGTACGTTCGCATCCATCTTTAATCCAACTCGCAATGCGATCATCCCGCAGATCATCCCCGCAAGCCAATTGACGGCCGGCAATGCGGTGGTCCTCGTGATCAATGTGATCGCTTCTCAAATCGGCCTGCTGTTGGGCAAGCAGATCATCTCCCAGGAACATGCCGGATCGGTCCAGACTGGTCTACTGATTGGGGCAGCCTTCTACCTGGCATCTGGCATCTTCTTCGCATTCCTTCAACCGACCTCCACTCATCCGGTTCCTAGATCCCCAGATCGATCCTGGGGTGAAGCACTGGCCTACGCGATTAAGCATCGGTGCGTAGTGATCCTGATCTTTCTTAACATCCTCGTCTGGCCTTCAGCCGCGGTGGTCACCAGTGCTCTTTTTGGCCTAGGCAAGATGCACTATCGCCTTGCAGGTGATGAACTCCTGGGACACTTCGCGAACCTGAGCATAACCCTGGGCGTGGGAATGCTGATCGGTGCCGTAGTTGTTTGCGTGATCCGTACGCGCCAAGAGTCGCCACTAGTGTATCTCTCCGCCCTGATTGTGGCCGGTATGGGCGTGCTGCTTCTGGCCACGGTTCCAGTGCTGATAGTGGCCTACGGAGCATGCCTGCTCATTGGGATCAGTGGAAACGTGGCCATTGTCTGCATCCTTAGCCTTCTACAGTCGATCACACCGAATTACGTGCGCGGCCGCATCATGGGCCTGAATACTCTCTTGAACACTCTCTTTAGTGTTGCAACGTACTTTGCGATCTGGCAACTGCCCGACGCTGATCGTAATATCGTGCAAGTAATGCTGGTACTCGGGCCGGCCCTGATGGCGGTGGGTATTATTGGCCTAGGCCGCTACTTGATATCCGGCATCATGCCCAATCGGACCGCCAACGCTATCTGGCGGGTTAATCGGCTGCTCTTTATCGTTTGGCACCGGCTTCTCTGGATCGGCCGTGATCGAATCCCACGTACCGGCCCAGTCATCCTAGTGTCCAATCACACCACTGGAATCGATCCGATGCTGATCCAGGCGGCATCTCCTCGCATCATCCGCTGGCTGATGCTGACCCGCTATCGCTTCAAGGTAGCCGAACCGCTCTGGTCGGTGATCAAACCGATCACGCTGGACCTCGATGGCAACGATCTGACCAAGATCCGGGCCATTGTCAAGGTACTTCGCTCTGGCGAGGTAGTGGGCATGTTCCCCGAGGGCGGTTTACAACGCACCCACCGCGGTCTGCAGTCCTTTCAACCTGGAGTAGCGATGGTCGCCAAACGAAGTGAAGCCGCCATCGTGCCGATCTGGATTAGTGGCACACCCCAGCGCCGCCACATGCTCTGGCACTTCCTGCAACCAAGTCGTAGCGTGATACGGTTCGGCAAGCCATACCACGTGGATAAGTCGCGAGACAGTCGCTGGATCATGGAGGATCTACGTCAACGAATGCAGCAGTTGGCCCAAGAGGCAATCGACCACCGCGAACGAAAGTTTTCTTTTAATCGGGGCATGGCGGATTCAGAGCGGCCCAACGCTTAGACCACACACAACCGATAGACCCATCAAATTGCTCTGACCTTGACCTGCATGCCGTCGGAAGTAACGACTTCAATGTTCTGGCCGGCTCGGATCAGCCCACCAGTGGCCAGGCATTCCTGCCGCCGACCATTGATCTCGCAGGTACCCACTGGCCGCAACTTAGTCAGGGCCTGACCCGTCGCTCCCAATGCTGGCCTCTCAGGCGCCCCTTCTTTCACTGGGGGGGCGTTCTGCGGCTTGCCGTCAACGTCACCCAGCATGAGCCACCGGCCAACGGGGCTGTGGGGCCAGATCTTCAGGGCAAAACCCAGAAGGAAGGGTAGCGCCACCAGCGAACCAGCCGCTCCGGCCAGGCCCAAGGTGGTGTTGACACCGAAGAGCATAAAAATCCCCGCCACAAGACATACGGCCGAAACTAGTCCCAGAATACCCCCGGTTGGGACCAAGATTTCGACAAAAAACACTACCAAGGCCACGCCGATTAACACCAGGGCCCAAGCCAACATTACGTTGCTGCTACCGGAAGTCGAACTCATGCTGTTCTGCCCGACGGCAATCAATGATAGGTTCATGGGTTACTCAAAATGCACGTGGTGTTCACATGACACATCATAGTCGCGGAAACGATCAGGACTGTGATGTCATATCGTTTGACTATGGTCGTGCGGCATCTCGGGAATCTCGTCACAGCCACCAGTTCCCGTACAAATTGGCTTTGGTGATCCAAGCTGAATGACACATGGACATATTCCAGTATGGCCCGGGCAGTGGCTACCGGACAAACTGGGCGTCGAAGTCAATATTGGAGAAAGGGAAGTCGATCATACGGACAAACTCGCATGCCTCGATCGCTCCGTACTCACGGTCCATGCGTCCATCTTCCCACTCTACACTCAGCGGGCCACAGTAGTCGATATCTTTAAGCGCGACGATGATGTTCTCAAAATCAATATCTCCATGTCCAAGACTTCTAAAGTCCCAATAGCGGCGGGAATCACCAAAGTCAACGTGGCCACCGAACACACCGACGGTTCCATCACCGTGGCCCCACCACGCGTCCTTCATATGCACGTGGTAGATACGATCGGCAAAGGTCCGTAGGAACCGAACATAATCAACTCCTTGGTAACCCAGATGCGACGGATCGTAGTTGAACCCGAACCGGGCATGCCCCCCCACCGCATCCAAGGCCCGCTGAGCGCTGACAATGTCAAATGCGATCTCGGTCGGATGGACTTCCAGAGCGAAGTTGACGGCCTGCTTGTCGAAGGCATCCAGAATCGGCTTCCATCGCTTGGCGAAATCAACAAATCCCTTCTGCCAGTAATCTTGATCGGTTGGGGGAAAAGCATAGATACTGTGCCAAATACTTGAGCCGGTGAAGCCAGCAACCACTGCCGGGAATTGTTCCTGACGGCCACGGCCCCGCATGCCCCCGGCCCCCACGCAAAGATCATTGCGCACCGACTCTGGCGCGAGGTCAACGAAACGACGGGCTGCCCTAGCCGCAGCCATCATGTGCTTGGCTGCTCGCTTACGCACCAATTCTGGTTCACCGTCGCCCCACACAGCATCGGGCAGGATAGCCTGGTGCCGCTGGTCGATCGGATCGCAGATCGCCTGACCAACAAGATGATTTGAAATCGCAAAAGCGGTCAAACCATGATCGGCCAGGATCTGCCACCGCCCACGGCAATACTTGTCAGATCGACTCGCCTCTTCAACATGGAAATGGTCGCCCCAGCAAGCAATTTCGAGACCGTCGTAACCAAACGTAGCCGCCTTGGCACAAATGGTTTCGAATGGCAGATCGGCCCATTGGCCAGTAAAGAGAGTAACGGGTCGCGGCATGAGCGATATTTCCTCAAGACGAAGGGATTTAGTTTGTGCGATCATTCAGCCGGTTGCAAGCCCACAATGGCAGCTAGCTGGTTACGAGACGGTAGACGGAGCAAATCTACCTACCTGATCCATTCCGCTAGCTAGCGAGCGCAAGTGGTGGCTTGGCAAACTTGTTAAGTGATCCACCTGAAACGTATCAGAACCCGCTAAAGGCCGATCTGCACCACTGTAACTGGTTTCAGACTTGATCTGGAATTGTTCTGGACAACTTCTGATTCGGCTGATTAGACGGTTGACAAGAAAACCAAACTAGCTTCCTAGTGCTTCGACCCGTTGGGATTGTGTCACGATACTGTCAATGCGAATACCAAAATTTTCCGACACCTTGACCGCGGCCCCCTGACCGACGGGCTTGTTGTTGACCAGAAGATCCAGCGGCTGTTCGGCCGACTTGGCTAATTCGACAATCGCCCCGGGGCCAAGAGCAAGTACACCTTCCAAACTCAACTTTCGCTGGCCAATCGTGACGATGACGGGGACCGTCAGTTTTAGGATAGTCTCGATCTCGGTAGCCATATCCATTTCGTCTATCGGCAGGATGGGCGATGAATATCCAATGCCAATACCGCACTGGTGGAAAGTGAATGCCTCCAGGCACCACACGAATCAATGTGCCTGCCTGACAAATGCCTTCTCAGCAAGATCGATGGCCTTCGCCAAGGCGGCAGCCTTGTTGAGTGTTTCCTGGTGTTCGGCGTCAGGATCAGAATCGTGGACAATGCCGCCTCCAGCCTGAACGTGCACAATCCAGTGGCTGGATTGCAAATCCGTAGGCAAGTTCGCCGCTTGGTCATCCGAAGCCCTCTCTGGCATCACGACCATCGTGCGGAGACAAATAGCCATGTCCATATTGCCCATAAAATCAGCATAACCAGCCGCACCCGCGTATGGACCACGCTTGGTTGGCTCCAGTTCGTCGATAATCTGCATCGCCCGCACCTTTGGTGCACCGGAAACAGTGCCGACGGGTAGCGTCGCGCGCAGAACATCCCAGGAATTACAGCCCTGGCGAAGACGTCCCGTAACGGTCGAAGAGATGTGCATCACGTGGCTGTAACGCTCGACCACCATCAGTTCCGACAGTTCAATCGTGCCCGGGTCGGCGATCCGGCCCACGTCGTTACGTCCCAAATCAACAAGCATAATGTGTTCGGCGCGATCCTTGGGATCCGCAAGCATTTCAGATTCCAGATCGTGATCCTCCTGATCGTCACGGCCGCGGCGCCGAGTCCCGGCCAAGGGGCGATTGGTTACGGCACCGTTGCGTACACGGCAGAGGATCTCTGGACTCGAGGCGACAAGCATCCCTCCTTCGATCTGTAGGTAAAACATATAGGGGGAAGGGTTGACTACCCGCAATGCTCGGTAAATATCAAATGGATCGGCACGGGTACGAAATTCGAACCGCTGGCTGGGCACCACCTGAAACACATCCCCATCTCTTATGTACTGCTTGATTTTTCGCACGGCAGACTGATAACCACCCGGGCCCATTGTGCTGGTTGGCAAGGAAGGCGGGGGTGAGGCGAGATTGATGTGGTCAGGCAATAGCCCGGTCACGCTGGCGCCTTCTGCCTCGGTCGGCCTCAGTAAGCGTTCGGCCACGGCACCAAGCCGCTGCCGGCCCTCGTCATAGCAGCAACAAATCTGTTCGTCGCTGGCCTGAGGCTCCACCGCTACATGAGTTATCAGCAGAACCGTCTTCTGTACCTGGTCGAAGGCGATGACATCCATGTACAATTGCATGTGTAGATCAGGCAACCCCCGATCATCCTGAGGCCCGAAGGGCAACTTCTCTGCCTCCAGGTACCGAACGGTGTCGTATCCGGCATATCCCACCCAGCCACCGGGGAAGTCGGGTAGGCCGGGTACGTCTGCCAACTGCCACTGCCGGGTGATCCGGTCCATCTCACGCAAGGGATCGTCGCTGTGAAATGAACGGCATTTGTTCGGACTCCGATGGTCGGTGTACTGCACCCCATGACCCCGGGCGATGATCTCAGCCACGGGTTGGGATCCGAGATAGCTGTAGCGGCCGATCCGGGTCCCCCCGACCACTGATTCCAACAGGAAACTTGGAGCCAAGCGAGTGTCAGGTTGAACGAGCCGACGGTACGCAAGCACCGGGGTCAGGGCATCACTGAAAAGTCGCCGATACATTGGGATCAGCGTCGGCGAATCCACTGTCGCCAGGGCCTGAAACAACTTGGGGTTGGGAAAGCAATGCATGGGTGGCTAAATGTCCTGGGACCAAATCAATTCCATGACCATCGACTAGACCGTCCTGCGGGCGGATACCCGCCAAAGCGATTCGGTCACTGGTTTAGGCATCGCCTCTGTGGCGTGAATGAGCCTGAACTGACTGGCCACAGGTTCCGGTTCAATTATTCAATTGGCATATCGGTCACCTCGTCGAGCGGTTCGGAATCGTGATTTTCCGCCCAACCAAGCAACGCTCATTGCCAATTAGTGATGGAATCAGGCCGATTGTCCATACCCGTACCTCCTCGTCACCTAGAGGCCGGTTCATTCCTTGTAAGCGTACCGCTTGAGCTGTGAATTTGGGCGATCCGCTCATGGGCGATAGTCTATAGGGACACTCGGATCACCGCACCCCCTCTCCGGAACCAGTGTGCTGTTCGGATCGGGATCATCTCATGAACATAGATACTTTCTTCGCCCACCACGGCATCGGTGAAAATCCTTTCTCGGCGGAGGAAGCAAGGTTGGATCCGGTATACGGTCGCCTGCTGGATTCCGAGCCTGCGCACCCCGATTTCGGCAAGATCTTGGGGCGCATCGAGCAACCGAGCACCTCCATTGTCTTTGGTGAAAAAGGCAGCGGTAAAACGGCGATCCGACTTATGATGGCCAAACAGATTGACGAGCACAACCGCCGCAATCCCGAACAGAAGGTATTGACCGTTGTCTACGATGATCTAAACCCGGTCCTTGACAATCTGTTGCGGCGGTCCCATCACAACGCTCAGACGATGCTAGAACGGCTGCGAATCGAGGACCATCAGGATGCGATTCTTTCGCTGGCCGTGACCCAACTCGTCAGCGGCCTACTGGGGCAAACCGGTCCCGACGCCGCCCTGATGCCGAACGACTTGAACAAGCGTATCCGCAAGTCGATGGGGCGACAGAATCGCGTCAATCTGTTGGTTCTAGCCGCCCTGTATGATCAACCGGATGCCGGTGCTGTGCTGCCAAGATGGAAAAATCTGAAAAAGACACTGCGCCTGGGTTCGGCCGTGCCCCAGAACCTAGTCTATTACGGCGCGGTCCTGCTGACCCTTCTGGGTATTTTGTTGGTGTCCATAGCAATCAGCCCCCCTGCACTGATCAAACCAGAGCACCGGCCGAACATGCTGTTGCCCGGCCTAAGCATAGCGGGCGCAGCGATTCTGTGGAGTACCTGGGGCTGGCGGTACTTACGCCGTTTGTGGCTGGGGCGCAAAATCTGGAAGGCCACGCCCGTGGTGAATCACCGGATTCGCGAACTACAGGCAATGCTCGCTCAACTATCCCGAAGCGATCTCGCTCGCCAGCCATTTCCACTACCTGGTACCGGTGACCGCAATGAGCGTGACAGCCGCTACCAATTGACTCGCAGGCTGATCGAACTACTGCGGCCATTGGGCTATGTGGGCCTGGTGGTCCTGGTGGATCGGTTGGACGAGCCCACACTGGTAGCGGGACACGCTGATCGAATGAAGGCGATTGTTTGGCCCATGTTCGACAATAAGTTCCTTCAGCAGGACCGGGCTGGGTTCAAAATGCTCCTGCCGATCGAATTGCGGCACATGCTCCATCGGGAATCATCGTCTTTTTTTCAGGAAGCGAGACTCGACAAACAGCACCTGATCGACCGGTTGACCTGGTCCGGGCCGACACTCCACGACCTGTGCATCGGCCGATTGCGGGCTTGTTGCAAGTCTCAAGAAAGTACGTTGGAGTTGACCGACCTGTTCGAACCGGAAGTTTCCAGAGATCTACTAATCGACGCACTGGATCAGATGAACCAGCCCCGAGATGCCTTCAAGTTCCTATATGCGGTCATCCAAGAGCATTGCCGGATCGTGCCCCAGGGCGACGATCGATATAAGATCGCCCGTTTGACACTCGATTCGGTCCGTCGCAATCAGGCGCAACGCGTACAGGAGTTCCACCGGGGACTGACCCCGGCGTAACCCTCTATGTTTCACGATATCGAATCGCTTGGATGAAACAAACCGATGATTCAGAACCTGGTTTTAACCAGAAATCTGATCGAGGGCATCGATCAATCGGTCCACGTCGTTTTCGCTATTGAAGATGCCAGGGCTGATCCGTACGGTACCCGAAGCAAAGGTGCCAATGCGCCGGTGCGTATAGGGGGCACAGTGCAAGCCGGAACGGACTGCGATCTGGAAACTATCGTCCAGAATCGAAGCTACATCGGATGCCTCGAGTCCGTCAATGCTCAATGAAAGTGTTCCAACACACTGTTGGGCGTTATGAGGCCCGTAGATCCGAAACCGGTGGTCGCTGGAAAATCTCTCAATCAGCCGGGCACAAAGGGATTGCTCATGGGCGAGATGGCCAACCATCGGATGTTCTGCGAGATAGTCAACCGCTGCCGCCAGACCGGCTGCACCAACGGTATTAGGCGTGCCCGCTTCCAAATAGTGCGGGTATTCGGTTGGCTGGGCCGGCATGGCCGAGTCTCCACCAGTGCCCCCTTCCCGCCACGGCCTCATTCTTGCCGCAACAATGCGGCTACCGACGTACAAACCGCCTGTGCCGGTGGGGCCCAGCAACGACTTGTGCCCAGGGAAAGCTAGCAGATCGATTCGCATCTGTTGAATTGAGATCGGCACGATTCCAGCGGTCTGCGCCGCGTCTATGCAGAACAGGAGATCATGCTCCTGCGAGATCTGGCCAATGGCTGTAACGTCTTGAACCGTCCCCAGCACGTTTGATGCGTGCGTCATGACTATCAGGACCGTTGCAGGAACGATGGCCCGACGAATGTCATCCGGATCCACCTGGCCGTGGTCATCGCAGTTGACCCGAGTCAGTGTGATCTGTTTCTGGTCGAGCATCGCCTGCAAGGGGCGGTTGACTGAGTTGTGCTCAATCACCGTGGTGATGACATGCGGAACGGTTTTGCCACTAGCCACCATGCCCTGCACCACGCCTTTTATGGCCATGTTCAGGCCATCGGTACAGTTCATGGTGAAAATCATGCGATGGTGATCATCACCGTCGAATAGGCGGGTCAGCTTTAAGCGCAGATCTTCAATTGCGCGTTCCACCGCCACCGCCATGCGATGACCCGCTCGCCCGGGATTAGCCGCTTCCTGTTCAAGAAACCTCGCCATCGCCTGAGCGACCTGTGGCGGCTTGGGGAAACTGGTGGCTGCATTATCGAGATAGATCATCAGATCACCGGAGAGAATCCGATTGCCTTGCGCCACACGGCCAATTCGCCCAGGTGCAAGCCGTAGTGGCTGGTGGTCAGAAAGGCCAACGCATCGCCCACCGTCGGCATCACCTGGCGAAAATCTTCGCTGGGATTGGCTGCGCTTTGTGCCGATGCCCCCATTGAGGCAATTGCCGGTGTCATCGTTTCATGCGCAGCGTCAAGCTTGTCCAGTAACTGCTGCTTCGACGGGTAGAGCGAACGATCATCGCTTGGAGTCGACCCCATGCTGAATAGTTCGCTGGAAACAGGATTGGGATCAGGATCGATCCCCGCCAGCTGACGGGCAAAGTCCAGCGAATAAAGAATGTGTCCCAAATTCCAAGCCCCGTGATTGCGAATCCCCTCCGGTTGCTCTGCAAGTCGTTGGTCGGGCACGTCCTTCATCAACATGTGGACATAAATCCGGTTGAATCCGAAGCTGTGGAGCAAGTGCGACTGCATGGTGAAACTCGGTGGACGGGAATCTTGTATAACGTACAGAATCTTCGGCGTTTGGGCAGAGCCCAAGGGCACGATGTCGTTTCCGGCCTGAGAAAGCAGGTTTGCGGCACACCGGGTTTCCCCTCGCCTAAACCTCGCGAGCATCAAATTAACGCGGGACGGCAATCCCGAACCCCCAATTCAGGTCCCCACGTATTTGGCGTAAATCGATCGGGCTACCGCGGATTGCTTTGTACCCTTGATAATTGCTCTCCCGT
>CAUZOD010000073.1:0-11028 GCA_963581115.1 Phycisphaerae bacterium
CCATTCTGAAACACCACGAGATTTCCGGACAAGAAAGCTACCACCAGGCCCCTGCTGCCGAAGAAATCGATCTGAATCGTGAGGTGCTGGCGATGGTTAAGAAAGGCGGTGTCGTCTTCCACCATTCCAAGACACTGCATACCTCGCACCGAAATGAATCCGACCAATGGCGACGAGCATACGCCACTCATTGGGCCAGTGCCGGGGTGATCAGCGAGTTGGATACCATCAAGAATGCATACTACAACTGCCACGCTGATCTCTACCACGAAGCTCTGGGGAATTAGATCCCGGATCTTGAATGCCCATTCCAACCTGAATGACATCACGCATCAAACATGTCAAGGCCACGCAGGTCATCGTCCATGCCAAGGGAGGGTACGTCGACCGGGCCGGTTTCGGTCCATCAATTTTCGACAAGGGGCCCAAGTGGATCATCGAGATCCAGGCCGATGATGGCAGTGTCGGCTACGGAGAGACGCCGCGCAACGTTGGATTGGGCAATATTCAATATGCCACGAAACACATTCTGGGCAAGACCTTGGCACAGATCCCCTGGGCTGCACCGATCCCCCCGAACTTTTCCAACCATGACATGTTCGGACACAAAGATCCACCCGTCCCCCATCGTCTCTACGAACGCCATTTCGGCACCGACCGTGGCGCCCTGGGTGTAGTGATAGCTCTTCAAGACCTGATAGCCAAATCAATAGATATGCGCCTCTGCGACCTGATCGGCGGCCCCCATCGCGAGCAGATCGCTACCGACTGGTGGATGGGGCGCACCGATGCCGAGCATGCCGCCAAACAGATGCAGGCCGGCCTAGAATCCGGCTATAACTCGGTCAAGATCAAGGCTGCTGCCGAAGACGACCTTGTGGCCATTGTCAGCGCCATTAAGAAGGTTGCCGGCGAACAGACTCGCGTGCTGATCGATCCCAATCTGCGTTTCTACCGCCTCAGCGAGTCGATTCGGATCGCTCACCAGATTGAAGACGCCGGATTCACGAATGTTGTATTTGAGGACCCGTTCCCCTTCGATCTACATGAGTGGGGTTTGTTTCGCGAGAAGACATCGCTGCCCCTGGCCTGCCACACCGCAACTTCACTGCACAATGCACTGGCCAACCGCTGCTGTGACTACGTCAACATCAATTTCCCCGGACACAAGTTCCTGGGCGATGCTCACATGGTGGGCGAGTTCGGCTCGCTCTGCTGGATCGGAGCGGGAATTGATCTGGGCATCCTTGATGCTTACATGCTGCATTACGCATCTGCGGCCCGGGTCTGCGTTCTGCCCGGCGATGCAGTTGGGCACGACATCCGGGTCGATGACCTGATCCAAGAAAAGCTGCAGGCACACAACGGTACGATCGATCTTCCCCAGGGCCCCGGGCTCGGAGTGACGGTGGATCCGGATGCTCTTGAAAGGTTTGCCCAGCAGACCTGGAATGCCACGGCCTGAACCATGACAGGGGGAATTGACCACCGCGATCTGAGATCTGATTGCCCATAAAACACCCACGCGAGCAAAAAAGGATAGCTAGATGAAAATACTCGTCACCGGTGCGGCCGGGAACCTGGGCCGGGCAATTCTCGCCAAGTGCCGCGGCCGCCACACGGTGGTCGGCCTGGACATCACTGAACTGCCTGCTGATCTTGCCGGCGAGGACCACGTCCGCTTCAGCATCGGTGATGCATTCGATCCCGCCTTCTTTCGAGAACATGCCATCGGATGCGATGCGATCTGTCACACCGCTGCCCTACACGGCGGCCATCTCAAGACCCATAGCCAGGAACAGTTCCTCCAGACCAATGCTATCGGGGCGAACATGATCTGCCAGACCATGGTCGATCTGGGAATCGATCGCATCGCTTTTTCATCGACTAGTGAGATTACAATCGGCCGGGAATGGAATCGCAGTGGCCCGGCAGTTATCACCGAGCATACCCCAGCGTGCCCTGATTCGAGCTACTCGCTGAGCAAGTTCATGGCGGAGCAGGTGTACTCCTATTTTTCTCGCCTGCATGGGCTACACGTCTCCAACCTGCGATACTGCGGGTTCGGGTACCTCCAGGCCCAACAGGTCGGAACGAACCGGGTCAGCCGGTACCTGGAATCGACAGACGTGGCTGAGGCCAATCTGTGTTGCCTTGAGAATGACGCAATCCGCAATGAGGTTCTCTACGTCGGGCCAATCAACCCACTAAGCGGTCCAGACATGGTCACGGCATGCGCTGATCCGCACACCGTACTGGAAAAATATTGGCCTAGATGTGTTGATCGCCTGGAAAAAGCCGGCCAGCCCACCGACAGCCCATTGTGGCCCAAACTGGATGTAACCCGTCTGTGCCAGATCACCGGGTGGCGGCCCGAACATACCTTCGAGACCATGCTGGACCAGTTGGAAGACTCTTGATCCAGGGCCTCAATTTTTCAATACGGAGTACGACAGATGGCACTGGCGGACGTAGGCTGGATCTGGGAAGGACAAGGATTCGACCCCGGTGTGCGGCCCAGCATCTACGGGCTTGGCCAGGGCGCAGCCTACATGGGGCTTTCGCGCGCCAATTTCATGTTTCACCCCAACGATGAACACGCATTGCAGTTGATGTCAGGCCTTAAAGAAATTACCTGCGACATCAGCAAGTGGGAGTACAAATGGGGTGAGAACAACGCCCTCTACAGCGTTGCGACCGGCGACCCGAAGACGGTGCGCCGCGAGGCTGAAAAGGTCGCTGAGCTTTCACTGCGCTTTGACAACCTAACTGGCGCGTTCGATGACGATCTGATGGGCCTGATGAAACGCCACAACATGACCGCCTCGCAATTCGGAGAAGTATCCTGCACTATGCGTGCGATCAATCCGAAACTCAAGCTGTGGACTGTGGTCTATACCCACGAACTGGACCAAGATGAGTTCTGGCGTCCACTGTCTGGATATATCGACGTGGTGAACCTGTGGATCTGGGAGTCAAAGAACCTCCCCGAAATGCCACAACAGGTCCGGCGCTGCCGTGAACTGTTTCCCGATACGCCCGTGGTCATGGGTATATATCTTCGTGATTATGAAACAGCTACACCTGTACCCCTAGCGCGGGTCAAGGATCAGATCCAGATGGTGGCCGACGGGATCGATCAAGGCCAGTTGGCTGGCTATTCGATTCTGGGAACGATCCTGATCGAAGGCCAGCGAGAACAGGCCGATACCCTGCGAGATTTCATCGCATCACACTAGAAACCGGAAAAGGATCCTAAGGTGCCACTTCGAAAAGTCGACCACGGCCCTTCATGCTTGCCTGGACACCGATCAGGCGCAGGGCATGCCAGCCGGTTACCTGATTGGCTGTCAGGACCGGCTTGCCCAGTTCCTCTTCCAGATCACTGATCTGCAGAGCCAGACGCTGTCCTGTGCAACCGACAAACAGAGCCTCGGCATCGGTAATGTCTACCGAACGAGCCAGATCGCAAATCCGCTCCTGTGGCACAACCGAGTGTCCATCCGGCAGTCCCAGTCCACGGCTCTTGAGCACCTTGACACCGTGCGCCTCGATAAAATCCCTAAACTTAACTTCTACGTCTGACATATAGGGACTGGCAAGTACCACCTTGGAAATTCCTAGTGCCCCAAATGCTTTGATCATGGCAGTGCTGGTCGTCGTAGCGGGTTTGCCCGTCACAGCCGTGATGCGATCACTGATATCCCGATCACCACCGGGGCCACGGACAAAACTCATGGTCGTGCAGTAATACGCAAAGCAGTCCGGATCGTATCGATCCAGGCGCCGGGCTGATTCTTCTATATCACCGTTTTCTGAAAAACGGACAGCACTTGCCACCGTGGCATCTTCAGCAGCAATTGGCGTTGCAGCTGAAACAAGGTCAGCACCGGCTGGAATGAACTGGCGAAAATCTTCAACCATCGCCGCGGCCTCTACGTCGACCCAAGCGTCGTCAGGATAAATCGCACCAATTCTCATGATTCGCAACAAGCGGCAGTGGATTATGGCATTACTGTGATAATTACTGTTACAAATATAGTAAGATCTGGAATATACGTCGAGTCGAATCTGCACCAGTCTGCAAAACCCACGATGAAAGTAGCCAATGCAATCGCCGAAGTACTTAAACGCGAAGGCATCGATTTCATTGTGGCTTATCCCCTGACCGCTATCGTCGAAGCTGCCGCAGAAGCTGATATCCGCACCATCATCGTTCGCCAGGAACGGACGGGATTGCACATGGCAGACGCCGTCAGTCGCTTGTCCTCAGGGAAACGGATCGGCGTGTTTGCCATGCAACAAGGGCCGGGTGCCGAAAATGCGTTTGGCGGTGTCGCCCAAGCCTACGCCGAGTCTTCTCCCATTCTTGTTTTTCCAACCGGCGTTGCAAGGCAGTGGGCAAATGTACCTCCTAATTTCAGCTCACTTCTCAATTACAGGAACGTGACCAAATGGTGTGACCAGGTGCCTATGCCACAGGCCCTTCCGGGAATCATGCGGCGGGCATTTTCCCAGCTTCGAAACGGGCGGCCTGGCCCGGTACTTGTCGAAATCCCATGCGATGTTCTCGAGGAAGAATTCGATGGGCCACTGGACTATGAACCGAGCCTTACAACACGAACGGCACCCGATCCTGGTCAGGTTGATTCCGTGGCCGAAATTCTCATATCGGCCCGATGCCCTGTGATCTATGCGGGGCAAGGCGTTCACTATGCTCGCGCCTGGGACGAACTAAGGCAGATTTCCGAGCGCCTCAATGCGCCGGTCATGACCAGCCTCACGGGCAAGAGCGCCTTTCCAGAAAACCATCCGCTCGCACTCGGCACGGCTGGAGTGGCCCTCCCAAAAACCGTCCACCATTTTCTGCGCCAGTGCGATGTCATACTCGGAATCGGTTGCAGCTTTTCAGAGACTTCCTTCGGAACAAAAATGCCATCGGATAAAGTCATCATTCACGCAACACTGGATCCAGCGGACCTCAACAAAGACCTCCGCGTACAGCACGCTCTATTGGGTGACGCCCAACTCACCCTCCAGGCCTTATTACAAGCGATCGGGACCCGTCATAGTCAGGCCCAACAGAGAAGGGGGCCAATCCACTCGGAAATCAAGGGCATTAAAGACGCGTGGCTCCAGCAGTGGATGCCGAAATTGACCTCCGACGAGGTACCACTCTCACCTTACCGAATTATCTGGGACTTGATGCACACCGTGGATTTACCCAACACCATCATCACCCATGACGCCGGCAGCCCGCGAGATCAACTCTCACCTTTCTGGCAAAGTGTGAAGCCGCTTAGTTACATCGGATGGGGAAAATCAACCCAACTCGGCTACGGGCTTGGATTAACAATGGGTGCAAAACTCGCTTGCCCCGATAAACTGGCGATCAATGTCTGGGGCGATGCGGCCATTGGCCACACCGGTATGGATTTTGAAACGGCTGTGCGAGAGAAAATTCCCATCCTGTCAATCCTATTTAATAACTTCGCAATGGCGATCGAGATACCCGTGATGCCTGTTTCCCAGGAAAAATATGGCAACATCAACATCACCGGGAATTATGCGGATATGGCCAGGGCATTCGGCGGTCATGGTGAAAGGGTCACTCAGCCGTCAGAAATTATCCCCGCCATCAAACGCGGTATCCAAAAAACACGAGAAGGAACCGCCTCACTTCTTGAATTCATCACCGCCAAGGAAATCGCCTTCTCAAAATTCTGATAGGCACGCCCTGTAAATCACAAGTCCGGAGTGTCCGAAACCTTGTCCCATGTAGATCCTTAAAAAAAAGCGTTGGAGAATTCAAACCCTGTTACCCACTGCGTTGAAGGTGTCACCCTGTCACTGGAGATAACATGACGGCCCACCGTTTCAGAGTCCCCGATGAGATTGCAATACGGGTCCAACCCGGCGACATGCAGGCGCTGGTTGAAAGCATGTTCCAAACACTGGGAATGCCGGAACCGCGTGCCAGACAATGCGCCAAAACGCTGATCTACGCGGATATCCGAGGTATCGACTCTCACGGTGTCAGCAACATGATGCGGGTCTATGTCGACTGGCTTGAAAGTGGCCAAGTGAACCCAACCCCACAACCAAAGGTCGTTCAGGAGGCGCCTGCCACCGCAACAATCAATGGTGACGGTGGATTCGGGCTGACGGTAGGGCCGGATGCGATGCGCCGAGCAATGGACAAGGCCGAATCTTGCGGGATCGGGGCTGTGGGTGTGCGGAACAGTTACCACTTGGGTGCGTGTGCATACCACGCAGAATTAGCACTTGAGCGAAATATGATCGGCATCGTCACGACGATCGGCAGTTGCTCGACGGTGCCGACTTTCGGCTCCCAGGCCATGGTGGGTAACAACCCGATCGGCATTGCCATCCCCACTCGGAATGAAGTGCCATTTGTTTTTGATGCATCGATGAGTTCATTGCCATTGAATAAGGTCAAGATTCTCAAAAGGCTAGGTGGAACAATCGCACCAGGCTGGATGGCGATGCCCGACGGCACCCCGATCATGGATGAACGCCCCGTATCCGATGATTATTCAGTCCTACCTCTGGGCGGAACACGGCAAATCGGCTCACACAAGGGCTATGGCCTGAGTGTTGCCATTGACATTCTTAGCGCAATTCTTTCCGGAGGTGAGGCAAGCTACAAGGAAGCAGAGACGGTGTGCCACCATTTTCTCGTCTACCGCGTTGATGCCTTTACCGATCTCGATTCATTCAAGGACGACATGGACCATTTCATGAAATCGCTCCGAGAAACCCCGCCAGCGCCCGGTTGCGAGAAGGTCTACTACGCGGGATTGCCGGAGCAGGAAATGGCGACCGAACGTAGTGAACGGGGCATCCCCTATCACCCGGAAGTCATCGACTGGTTTCATGAAACGGCGGACAGGCTCGGTATTGCCCACCGACTTTGAGCAGTTAGCTATCGGATCTCTGATCGTTCGACCATAATCGTGCCCCGCGACAATTCCTCGCCGAAATATCTATTCCATCCGGCGATAGACGAGGCGTTCTCCGGCAAATCCTGTCCGCCAGATATCATTGCCCGCCTCTCGGATGCCATCGAGATTCTCGACGATCGTGGCATAGACATTGGCAGGCGTGAATCCTTCCTTGGGAGACAGGAGCAGGTTATCACGGTCGTAGAAAACTGCCAGATCGACGAAGGGGCCGTCGATTCCGGCGGCCACCGCTTCCCGGGGTCGGCTCATTCCTGCCGGGAAGTGGAAATAGCAGACATCCCCCGCTACGGGTGTTACAGACCTATTTTCCCAACCTATTTCTTCTGTAAATGGGGACACCAGTGCATAGATCTCGTTACTGGCGTACTTGGCGTGGTAGACGTCGCCCTGCTGCGGCAAGGCCGCCCACACCGCCTCGCAGGTCCGCGGCGCCTTGTCCTCAAGCAACATTGCTACGCAGCGCACGTTTCGCTTTTCCAAGATGATTTCAATGTGCCGTGCCATAATGAAAGATCTCCATTGCGTATCAGGTCTCTAGCGTCCCAACAAATACAGTGACTCCGCGGTCCGGACTACTCGACCAGTTGCAGTATGCCGAAGTTGCGTACGTCTGCGAATTCAGAACGTACCGGTGCCCAGGTGGCTGTCTCAAAAGAATCGTCTGGCAAACACTGGCTGCGGGCGAAGTTGACGCGCCAGGGCTTGCCGCTCGCAGCCGGGAATGAACCGAACGGTAGCACCGCTTCCAGCGTCCAGCGAGACCGGTCCTTGGACCAGTTCACGGCGGATCGCAGGCTGGCAACTTCAAACTTCTTGGCCAATTCCGGCCAGGGCATATGGGCACCGGCAGGAAAGTGCAGGTCCAATACAGCATTCAAAGGATTAAACTCGACCTCGTAGTATCCACCATCATCGCAGGCAACGAACAGTTCCACCGCACACTGGTTGAAAAGGGCATCGTTGCGATCGGTCATCGTTACCGGTACCGGAGATGCATCAGCCACGAATGCCAGATACAGGTTCTGGGGGTCCCAGAGGGCACGGGCCTCGAGGTACAGCGCAGGCGGATCATTGGGCCGATCAATTTGTCCAAAATCGCGGATCACCTGGGCTTCTTGCCAAGCCGGCTCACTTAATTCACCATCAATATTTGGTGGTCGGTCAACTCGGTGGCACTCGTATTGCAACATGAAAGTATTTCCCATTTCAGCCACAGGGAACCGGATCACATGGCGATCGGTACCTGCACCTGGCAACGCTTGGTGGCAACCGGCCATCCCCAGGACCCCGATAAGGAAAATCGTCATGCCCGCACACCCAGTTTTCATACCACAAGGTGCAATCCTTCCGGGTTTCAGTGGCTGGCCGTGGTGCCATGCTCCTAGCTTAACAATCCATACGGGCATCAATCTAGATTTTAGCGATCTCCATTCCGGTCATACAGGATGAGCAGAGCATCGGGTCCTTGCACGGCGCCGAAATCCTCCGTGGGGACGCCACGTCCATCGGCAGAGGGTACAGGCCCCGCTGCGCATGTGCAGTCTATTGGATGGCCCTCAAGCAACACCAAGTACTCAAGGAATTCACTGCCCTTAGGCACCTGCCAACCGAGAGTGGCAATTGGCAGTCCTGCCCGCCTACCCCACCGCCCACGGTACCCCCCCAGGGGCCGCCATTGGCGGGGGCTTCTCCTAGTAATCAGGTGCCGCTGCGAATCTTGGCCACGAATACGCTGTTGTCACTGCCGTACTTCTCACACACCCTACCGTCGTGCCAGTCAGAGCCCTTGTTCTGCATCCATTCAGACACGACCACCCATGATTCATTGCCACTGATCCATGTAACGCCAAAATTTCCCAAGCGGGCCCCGCGCTCAGGCACCAGGATCTGCTCGCTCTCACGAATGACGCACAACCGACCCAGGTCCACCTTGGCGAGGAACAAGGGTGCCCGATGCCGCAACACATGGTCGTTGTTGGCCCCACGACGCGTGTACACCAGGTACAACCCGTCGGACATGGTCACCCAGTGCTGCTGGGTGTTGTAGCTGCCCAGGTCACTGCCATCATCAAAGGTCCATGTGCGCGGCTCGGCAAAGTGCAATCCATCATCGCCCATAGTCACGTAGCCGGCATCGTTATGACGGATGGTCAGGTAATAGCGGCCTCCGTACTGCGCAAGTGAGGGCTCCCCAAAACCCCTGGCCGTAGGCACGGTCAATTCGGTACCATGCTCAAGGCAGCAAAGTGTCTGACCGTCGAATCTGCATCGCAACACCGTAGCCACACCCTGAAAGTGAAAGTGGTCTTTGATGGTCTCGGCAAGTCGAAAGTAGATTGGAAGCAGTACCTGGCCATCAGGCAGGTCCACCCGCTGCGTACAGCCAGCCCCGGAGATCTCAAAATTCGGATGGTCGGGCATCTGAAGCTTGGCCCAAAGCGACCAGGCCCTGCGATCGACATCGTACACGCTGTATCCCGTTGTGGCCTTCGACGTGGGGGGATGGTCGTCATCTATATATTGCACCGTGTGCCCGGTGCCCAGTAGAACACCGGAGGCCTCATGCCACTGTGGCCAGAAGTCACAGACACACTCCTGAATACCCCCGTCGGCCGGGCGCCGCCCGAGCGTGTCGGGATGCGGAGTTGGACCGAACCATGCCTGACCACCATCATCGGTACGGATGTCGTTGATCTCGTAGAACACATCCGACCCGGTCAAGCGCAGCTTCTGCATCGTGACCACCGTGATTGGAGGATCGCCCGGAATGGTGCCCGGACGGGCGTGAACCCAGCACGTCTTGCGATCGTAACCGCTGCGAATGGTTTGTAGCTCGATATTTGGCATGAGCAAGATATCCCGCATGATGCGTGTGACCAAGCCCAAAAGATATCTCCATGTTGACACCGTCGCAAAAAGGACCAAACTCAGGAAATGCACAAAAGTATGCACCCAGCACATATTCACCTGTCAAAGGCGCAACCACGTTCTGCCTTGCTGGCCGTTGGCATCATCCTCGGCGCGTTCTCGGCTGCAGTGTGGGCACAGGCTAATGGAGTATCCGAAGCCCCGCCCCCGAAAGCAGCGCCACAGTATCAGGCCCCGCCCCGTCCACGCGACGGCCAGAACATGGTGCTGACCATCGAGAAACTGACTGACGGATTCGATCCCCCCCGCCCCCTATTGATCTGGGCCATCGGGTCCAGTTTCACGCGGTACCAGGGCCATGGCAAACAGCTAATCGCAATGATCCGCCATCGCTTTCCTGACGCACCGCCTATCGAGTACCGGCGCATGGTGGGTGGTTCGACGAATTATCGATTCACCCGCGGTTGGGCCCGGCACCTGGTCATACCCGATCAGCCGGATGTTGTTCTCATCTACAACTTTGGTGAGACGAACCATCTTGAAAAACTGATCGCCGAACTGCGAGCCCACACCACCGCAGACATCATCGTGCCCACTCTGCATTGGTGCCGGCCGCATCAACCCATTTGGCCTGACCCGGAAGCAACAAACCACCACCAGGACCCTGCAGCTATCAGGGCTCTTTGTCAGCGATACGGAGTTGAGTTTGTGGACAATCGCTGCGAGATGACCCAGTACATGGTTGCCAACGATCTGGAGATTGCGGACCTGCTGGCCGACACCGTTCACCAAAGCCCGTACGCGGCCAAGATGATCAACCTGAATATCGCTCGACACTTTCATCGATCCAAGCGTCCAGGGTACGATCCACGCGCACGGGAACAGCGTATCGAAGTCGAATCACGACCACCAGCCGTAACATGCTCAAGTGACTGGAAGCTGGCTGAAAATGGTCTTGCCCTGCAAGTCGGGAAGCGGGACAGCTGGATGGAAGTGGCCTTTACAGGCACGCGTATCGACTTGATTGCCTGGCAAAAACAGAGCGGTGGCAGGATCAACGTGTGGATCGACGGCACACCGGCTCAGACAGCTCCGGTTTACCACGCAACATTTGTAAAACCGGCGCAGAACAACGCCCCAGGTCACCGCCATCGCACGGACCGCTGTCCCCACG
>CAUZOD010000074.1:0-10955 GCA_963581115.1 Phycisphaerae bacterium
GCCCTGGAGTGGATGGGGAAGCTGAAGATGGGCGTGGTGATCGTCGGCTTGGATGTGGGGGGGGCGAGCGCAATGGCAGCAGCTACAAATCTTGAAACCTTGCTGCGTACGCTCTTCGCCAATCCGAATGTGCGCAGTATCTGGCTGGCTGGCCTGCATGAAGGCGAACTGGTCGAACCGAACGCGGCACTGATTGATGCGCGAGGGGAACCAACAGCAACCGGACGGACGCTTGACGGGTTATTCCACTCGGTTTGGTGGACGGACTTCAGTGGACCAACTGACGAATTGGGCAACGTGGTCACACCGGTATTTTTCGGTGCCCATCGGGTTGAGGCGACGCTCAAAGACGGCACTTCGATTCACACCACAGTGTGGGTCGAGCCGTCATCAGAGCAGCGAGTGATCCTGATGGAGCCCCCACCGGGAGGCGTCACAGGTGGCGATTGAGAGGTTTGACGTCGTCGTGATTGGTGTGGGGACGATGGGTAGTGCCGCTTGCTCAAGCTTAGCTCGCCGAGGTGCTGGCGTGCTTGGCCTTGAGCGATTTGAGATCCCACACAGCTTCGGGGCTCACCATGGGCACAGCCGCCTGATCCGTTTGGCGTACTACGAACATCCGGATTATGTGCCGCTTCTTCACCGGGCGTACGAATTATGGGAGGATCTGGAGCGTCGGTGCTGTATCCGGCTCCTGTACCGGGTGGGTGGGCTTTACCTAGGCCATGCTGAAGATCCGTTTATTGCCGGATCTATTCAATCCGCCCGGGAATACTCGCTGGCCCATGAGGTGTTATCACGGGGCCAGATCGCGCAAGCATATCCGCAGTTTCACCTGCCCGATTCGTTCATTGGAATGTACGAGCCGACATCGGGGGTGTTGCGGGCAGCGTCAGCAGTGCGGGCCTTGGCCGAAGATGCTCGCGCCCATGGCGCTCAGTTACGGTCGAATGAGCATGTGCTTGATGTCACGGGTAGGCGGGTGATTACCAATCGGGGTGAATATCATGCCCGCCACGTGATCCTGACACAAGGTGCGTGGGCGCATGATGTGGGGGTCGAACTGACCGTAACCCGACAGGTATTGGGCTGGGTCCGACCGATCCGTCCTGAACGATTCAGTTCTGAGGTCTTTCCCTGTTTTGCGATCTCGTGCTCAGATGGCTCGGCTCATTATGGTTTCCCCCTTATCGACGGCGTGCCGCCGCCCGGTCTTTTTAAGATCGCCCATCACTGGTACGACCGGCCAACGACACCGGATCGGGTCAACCGGGAACCAGAGCCAGGCGATGAAGCTGATTTCCGCGGTGCTTTAAGCCGTTATCTTCCCGAGGCCGATGGCCCGCTAGCTCAGATCGGGATCTGCCTCTATACGTCGACACCCGATCGCCACTTCATCATTGACCATCATCCGCACGATCCGAACACGACAGTTGCCTGTGGATTCAGTGGCCATGGGTTTAAATTCGCGCCGGTTGTGGGTGAGATTCTCGCCGATCTGGCCCTAGATGGGCAGACAGATTACCCGATTGAATTCCTTTCCTTACGACGATTCATCAGGCCAAACGGGCATTAATACCGGATGATGTCTATTCCATTCCACGGGGCGTACAATATCAATCAATCACCGCGCACAACCTCAACAAAATGTTTTGGCTTAATACCGCAGAAATCGTTGACCTGGTGGCGGCAGGAAAATCCGCAGGCCACCACGCATCCCTGCTGGTTACGGTCCATGTGTTCGCGGACAGCTGGGAATAGACGCTGTTCACCAATCTGTCGGGAAAGATCGTGGTGCTCATATCCAAAGGAGCCGGCCATGCCGCAGCAGCCAGAGTCCACTTCATGGACGCGAGCCTGGCCATCACGGGCCAGTAACTGGTGCATGGCCTTGGTGCCGAACAATGCCTTCTGGTGGCAGTGACCATGAATCAGGATATCGTGCTGCGTGCAGCGGATTTCGCCATCGTAGGCTTCGGCAAGGAATGCGTCGATCATGTGTACGCGAGCCGACACCTGTTTGCCCAGAGCGTGGTCATCGATCAGATCAGGCAGATCATCGGCTAGTGCGGAGGCACAACTCGGTTCCAGACAGACAATTGGTAGATCTGAATCACCGGCCTTGTTTAGACGTCTTAGGGTTTTTTCGCCATACCGTTTTGCAGCTCTTAGTAGCCCCTTGCTAAGGCGTGGGCGCTGACAGCAGCCAACATCAGCCAACTGAACGCCGAAACCACAGCTTGAGAGCAACTCTACCGCGGCGTGAGCGATGTGCGGTTCGTAGCAGAGGGTGAAGGTGTCCAGGAACAGCACCACCTGCCGATCGAATGATCCACCGGTGGACAATTTTTGTGGGCGCAGCGGTCGGCGACTCAGCTTCGGCAGTGAGCGCCGGCGGTCGATCCCGAGGATCGATTTGAGTATCGGGGTCGATTGCACAGCGTTGACGATCGGGGCCAGGATGCCAGAGCAGTGACGGGCCAGCTCTGGTGAGCTCGCGATCATGCGGGTACTTAGCGGGGTGCCGTGTTTATCGTAGCGCATCTGCAAGGTATCACTTTTGAGCTTGGCCATGTCTACGGCGTTGGGGCATTCGCTCTTGCAGGCCTTGCATTCCAGGCAAAGATCCAGCACCTCGTGCAGGCGGTCACTTGTCAGCCCCTCCGGGCCCAATTGCCCGCTCATCGCCAGTCGCAGGGCATTGGCCCGACCGCGTGTGCTGGCCTCTTCATCACGTGTTGCCATGTAGCTGGGGCACATGGTGCCACTGCCGACTTTGCGGCATGCGCCCAGACCGATGCATTGCTCTACGGCCATGGGGAAGCCGCCCTGCTCCCGGTAGTGGTATTGGGCTGGAACTTCGGCGACTCGATATTCGGTGCCGTAGCGGAGGTTCTGGGTCATCGGTGGCGAGTCGATGATGATGCCCGGATTCATGAGGTTTGTTGGGTCGAAGAGGGTTTTGACCTGGCGGAAGGCCTTGTAGAGTTGGGGACCGAAGAATCGCTCGACGAATTCACCACGAACGAGTCCGTCGCCGTGTTCGCCCACCCACGATCCGGCATATTGCTGAACCATCTCGAAGCTGAAGTTGGTGATCCGGCGCATCTTGTCGATGTCTTCGGCGGTGTGCAGGTCAAGCATCGGTTTGGCGTGTAACACACCCACGGAACTGTGGCAGCAGATCGACATGCGCGTGTCCAAATCCCGGCAGAATTGGATCAGGCGGTCCATGTACTCTGCAAGGTGTTCGATGGGGATTGCCGCATCGTCTACGAAGTCAAGCGGCTTGCTTGAGCCGGAGACATTGGTCGCCAAGCCGATACCGGTCTTGCGGACTTCCCACACATTGCGAATCTGATCGGGCCGAGTCCGGATCACTTGGGCGTAGCCGATGCTCTTGGACTGCATGTCCTTAGCGAATCGCTCGGCCCGATCCGTGGCTTCGTCGGGAGATTGTCCCATGAACTCAACGATTTGTACTGCGGTTGGATCGCCTTCAAAGAAGTCGGCAAAGGGCGCCGCAGCCGGATTGATTCTGGCCTCAGGGATGATTGTGTCATCCAGCAACTCAACGGTAGAGGGACCATGTTCAAGCATGGCTGGGACGTGGCGCAGCGATTCAACCACGTCCATGAAGTGCACAATGACCACCGCTGTGGCCACGGGGTTGGGCACGAGCTTAATTTTGGCATCGAGCACGAGTCCCAGTGTCCCTTCGGAACCAACCACGAGTTTGGACAGGTTCCATGGTTTACCCGCCGGGCGTGGCACCGGGCCTGGACCGGGGAACTCATCAAGCAGGTAACCACCGCCGCGGCGCAACGTTTTGGGGAAGACACGGTCGATCTCGTCGCGATTGGCGCGGATGATTTCTCCGACGCTGCGATATATCTCAGCTTCACGACCTGCTCCGGCGGCTTTGTCTGACCAGTCATCGGTGTTGAGGTCCGTTAGAACCATGTGAGTGCCGTCGGCCAACAGCAAACGCATTTCCAGGATGTTGTCAACAGTCTTGCCGTAGATGATTGAGCGGGTTCCGGCTGAGTTGTTCCCAATCATTCCCCCCACAGTGCAGCGGCTGGATGTGGCCGGATCCGGGGCGAAGTGCGCCCCGAGCGGATGGAACTGGGCATTGATCCGATCTCGCACGGCGCCGGGCTGGACCCGGGCCCATTGCTGGTCCGCGTTGACTTCCAGGACTGCGTCCATGTATTTGGACAAGTCCAGGACCATTCCAGTGTTGAAGGTCTGCCCGGCAAGGGAGGTGCCCCCACCACGAGCCGTCAGGGGCATGCCGTGCTCAGTGGCCAAACGTAGCGCGGCGGCGCAATCGTGCTCATCACGGGGTACCACCACGCAGGCCGGTACTCGTTGATAGTGGCTTCCATCGGTGGCATGAATCCCCCGGCTGACAAGGTCAAAGTACACCTCGCCTTGGATCGCTTCACGCAGTGCTGATTCCAAGGACATGACCCCATGGTAGCGTAGAGCGGTGGGGGTGCAGTGGGAGATGAGGATTCAGGTCTTGACAGGTGGCAAGTCCTGGTGACTTACCGCACGGCATTCTGTACCCGATGGCGATAGGTCGACCGGCGGTAATGGTCGTATACTCGGTTGCCGAATGTGTGTTGGTGGTCAATGGTGTATGTGGTCGAGTTCTGATAGGTCGGCAACTCGTAGCCTGCCCAGACTGCTGGTCGCTGATCCAGTCGTGATGCGTACCATGGCAGCGGGGGCTGGTTACGAAGGTTTGCGCCGCTGCTTGCTGTCGGCGCGGCAGCTAAAACATAGGACCGCAGTTTCAGTTTTGCATCGAAAGCAGGGCCGGATTCAATCGCCGGTGCAGGATGCCTGGGTTCTGCTGTCAGTCTGTGGAATGGATCGAAATCCAGTGGTCCTGCCGCATGGGGGCTATAGCAGCCCATTGCTGCCACGGTGGCTAGGCCCAATAGTATGTTCATGGCGCGGAACATGGGTGGTAGAAGTGATGCGAAGGCCATGCCGAAACTAATGAATTATTGTAAGCATTGACAGAAACTGGTTATATAAATATTGAGAATTTATTTCTCCCAGCAGGATGTTGTCAGAATACCACGGCCATTGGTGTGGTGTTGTGGACGAGCAGCACGGTGACACAGTTGGACTTGGTATTGCAGGTATTTGACAGTTCGGTTGGCACCGCGTGTAATGAGGGGCTGACAGGGTCGTGTGGCCCTGAACCTTATGGTCACAGCAGAGCTCCAGTCGGGGCCGAGCACCTACGAGGGTCCGCATTCAGCGGATTTAAGATCGATGGCCAATTATACCGGGCCCAAGGTCAAGCTCTCTCGCAAGGTTGGTGTTCCTATCACCGACCTGCCCAAGCACACCACCAAGCGTCAGCTGAATCCCCCAGGACTGCACGGATTTCGCGGTCGGCGGCTTCGTGATTATGGCATCCGTCTCAACGAAAAGCAGAAGTTGCGTTATCACTACAACGTATTGGAGCGGCAGTTTCGCAACTATATGCAACGGGCGGGTCGGATCAAGGGCAATACGGGCCATGTGCTGATGCGCATTCTTGAGCAGCGCCTTGATAACGTGATCCGACGGCTCGGCTGGGGCCGCTCGATCTGGGCTGCGAGGCAGATCATCAGTCATGGGCACGTGTCCATTAACGGCTGCAAGACCGATCGGCCTTCGTGTCAGGTCTCAGTAGGCGATCAGATCACGATCCGAAAGGACAACTGCAAAAAACTTATCCGGGAGAACCTTGAGTCACTACCGGGACATGAGGTGCCGGGCTGGCTGACGTTCGACCCTTCCACGTTGACGGCAAAGGTGGTGGCGGTGCCTACGTCGGATCAAGTCCCGTTCGATGTCAACTTGAACCTGATCATCGAGTTCTACCGCTGATCTCGGGACAACAATCGGGTGCCTTGATCTGGTTGCCGTGGGGGCATCCGGATGTCTTGCCTTGGCGGGATTAGCTCGGCATCGGCTGTTTGCAAGGTCTGTCTGCCCGGCTAGGCTTTCAGTTCGGTTCGAATCAGGAATATCAGCAAAGACAGCAACTCGGGGCCGACTTTACGTGGAGGCTCGGCTGCCGATGGAGTGATCGACGGGAGTGGTACCGATGGGACTTATGGACGGCAAGCGCGGGATCATCTTCGGGATAGCCAATGAACGTAGCTATGCCTACTTCATTGCTCAGCAACTGGTTGCACATGGGGCGCAGTGCGCGTTTGCCTACCTGCCCATCGGCAAGATGGAGCACCGGGTAAAGAAAGCGACAGAGAAGTTGGGAATTGACAAGCCCTGGATCGAAGCTTGTGACGCCAATAGTGATGAATCGTTGGATCAGATTTTTTCCAAGCTTCAAGCAGACTTTGGCACTATCGACTTCGTGGCCCATTCAATCGCGTTTGCGGATCGAGATTATCTGAAGCCGGACCGGTTCCATGAAACACCACGGCAGGTATACCTAGACGCAATTGACACCAGTGCGTATACGCTTCTGGCGATGGCTCAGAGGGCAATGAATCTGATGCCGAATGGTGGATCCATCGTCAATATGAGCTACTTTGGCGGGGAAAAGGTTACCCCGGGATACAACGTGATGGGGGTTGCCAAGGCGGCCTTGGAGCATACGACCCGCTATCTGGCGTACGAGTTGGGCGATAAGAATCGCAACATCCGGGTTAACTGCATCAGTGCCGGTCCATTTAAGACGTTAGCAGGGGCAGGGGTCGGTGGCATGGATGAAATGATCGCCCACCAGCAGCGTAAGGCATCTCTGAAGCGGGCCAATACGGGCGAGGAAGTGGGGGATACTGCGGTGTACCTGTTGTCTGACCTATCCACCGGGGTGACCGGCGAAACGATTCATGTGGATTGTGGATTCAGTATCGTGGGGCTCTGATCGATGCCCATTCGCTTCTTTTGCCAGGCCTGTGACGCTAGGAGGAGGGTGCCCGATGGGTCATTTGGGCGCAAGGCCAAGTGTCCCCGTTGCGGGTTTTTACAGGCGGTTCCTGGCGAGTCAGAAACGGAATCGCACCATGAGGTCTTGGCCCGGGAGTCTCGCAGTCAAGAGCGTCAATTAAACAGCGGTTTGGGACGTTCGGACCTCGGCAGGTCCGGGCGGGGACTCGATGAGGCATTGCCCGATATGCGGCGTGTTGCGAGCGAATCGCGAGTGCCTCAACTCCATGAGCAGGTGATGAAAGAATTGCCGGGTTCGGCTCCGGATCAAGGTGATATGGGGATAGCTGCCCGATTCTCTTTAGTCGCGTGGCGACTGCTGATCTGTTGCTGGGTTTTGCGGGTAGCTTCAGTTCTGCTGATTGGCGGCGTCTTCAAGGTGATGTTGGTTGGCCGTTCTGCGGGTGCCAGTGATGTCGAATGCGCTCTGCACCTGCTGGCGGGTTTGGCCGGATGCGCTGCGTTATACACAGTGGGTGAGATCACGATGGCCCAGCTCGGGCTGCTTCTTCGGCGCCGGAACGAATAATGGGTTCGGCCTCGCCGTCTTCGGTTGCTGACGTGCTCCGGAACCATCGGAACCTGGCTTGGTTCATGGGAGGGATGGTTGGTATTGCGCTGGTTCTTTTGAGCCTGGCGGCTGTGGTGGGGTTATCGCGGCCGGAGTCGGGCGATGAGGCCCACTTTGTTCAGACTATCCGTCAATTCGGCCAGCAGATCAATTTTGAACAGCTTCGCACCTACGAAGAGATGTCTACACCCCTGCCGTTTGTGGCCTATGGCCTCTGGGGGCGGCTGTTCGGATTCGAACTGCCAGCGCTGCGCATCGGTGGCATTCTGGTCGCTTTGGCGACGCATGCGGTTTATCTCGTGTTGTTACTGTCGCTACTGGGGCGGCGACTTGGGGCTCTATTGGCGTTTCTGTTGTTTGTGCTACATCCGTACACCGTGTACCTGAGCCTGTTTGTACACACCGACATCCCCGCGGTCGGGCTTGCTCTGCTGGGTCTGGTTGCGCTGCGGGATGGCCGACCACTGTGGCTGGCCGTGGCTTTGGCAGGCGCCGTGCTGTGCCGGCAGTATCTTGTCTTTTTGAGCGGAGCCGTGATGGTTTTCTGCTCGCTACGCTGGTTCATCATGTCCGATCGGCGCGCTGTGACAATGGGGCTGGCGGCCGTTGCAAGCCTTCTGCCTTTTATAGCTCTCTTGGTTCTCTGGCGTGCGCCTCATCCAGACAATCAGGTTCAAAAACTGTACATTGGCAATGCATTTTCATTTCACCCAGGTTCATTGGTCGTATACCTGATGACAATTGGTGTCTACTTGCTACCCATACTCTGCGTGCGGGTTGCTGCGATATGTGCCGACCGCTGGTTATGGAGTGCTGCAGTTGTGCTGAGCCCGTTGTATTGGTTGTGGCCAGTGGCTCCGTCACCCTCGGCGGTCATCATGGAGATCCCGACGGTGGGCTTTTTCCATCGGTTGCTGCACGGTACCGTGGGCCAGGGATGGTTTGAGCATTCGATCCTCTTTGCTGGATTCTTCCTGGGCCTGTTGATCGTGGGGCGGATTCTCATCGACATGGCAACTCGGATCCGGGATCGGCAACTTGACTTTGTGGCTTTTATGGATCTAGTGATTTTTTCGTTTCTGATTGTCATGCCTTTTTCCTACCTGCACTGGGAAAAATATCTTATGCCCGTCTACCCGGTTTTGATCGTGCGATTGCTCCTGATGGGGCCGCGGCACGATCGTGCCGCCGTCGCAGGTGAATGGGTATGAATTCCGTTGGCCCCTCGACGCCAGTACCAAACCCATGGGTGATGGGATTGTTGCCTGCGGTGATGGTGACATTAGCGGGATTGATGCCACAACTGAACGGGTTGCCAGGAGAATTTGTTTTTGACGACACCCGCGTGGTGGAGGGTGTAATCGAACGGGTGCGACGCGGAGAGGCCCCCGAATTCGGTCGGCGGCCAGTGCTCGACTGCAGCTTCTGGCTGACGGCGGTGCTGGTTGGACCCGATGCGCCGGGATTTCGTGCCATCAACATTCTGATCCACACGTTGGCCGGCCTTGTGCTGTTTGCCATTGTCCGGTCAGTGGCCGGGCGGCAGCCCCGGTTTGCCGACTGCCCGTTGACCGCGGCATGGCTGGCGGCAGCGGTAGCGGCGCTGTGGCTGGTTCATCCCCTGAATACCCAGGCAGTGACTTACGTAGTCCAGCGAGGCGAGTCGCTGATGGGATTGTGCTACCTGTTGACGATCTATTGTGTATTGCAGTGCGCCCACTTCGAGGCAAAGGGCTGGGCTTGGGCGATTGGTGCGGTAGTTGCATGCCTGTTGGGCATGGGGATCAAGCCAGTCATGATCAGCGCTCCGATCATGGCGATGCTGTTCGATCGGGCATTTATCGGCGGCTCTTTCGCTCAAGTAGTGAGAAGACGTTGGGGTCTGTATCTGGGATTGGGTGCGACATGGTTGGCGCTAGGTCCGCTGGTGATGCCGGATCTGCTAGCGACCGAGGTTTCCTCGGCAGGTTTTGGTATGGCGATGCTGAGTGAACGTCAGTACTTGCTGTCACAGGGACAGGTGATCAGCCATTATCTGCGATTGAGTTTCTGGCCCAATCCATTGGTACTGGACTACCTCTTGGACTGGATCCCGGCAGCATTACTGGGGTGGCAGGAGTGGCTGCCTGGGGTGGTGCTGGTCACGGGGATCTTGCTTGTGAGCATGGCGGGTCTGGTCCGAAATCGTTGGTGGGCTTTCTGTGGGGCTTGGTTTTTTCTGATTCTGGGGCCAACCTCCAGCTTTGTGCCCATCGTCGATGTGGTGGTGGAGCACCGAATGTATCTCTCGCTGATTGCGGTGGTCGCCGTAGTTGTTTTTGGATGGAGCGGGTGCCTGAAACAGATCAGTTCGCCACGGATTTCTTCATGGTCCACGGTGGTTATTCTGGTGGCCGTGGGTGCGATCTTGATCATGCTGACCGTGCGCCGCAACAGCGAGTACATCGACCGAGTCACCCTCTGGAATACGGTCGTCGAGCGTGCCCCGAACAATCCTCGAGGACATCACAACTTTGGCAAATCGCTGTTTGAAGCGGGGCAATATGAGAAGGCCCTGCATCATTACCAGCGGACACTTCAGATCGTTCCCGATCACGATGCAGCTCATAATGGCATTGGCAACGTCTGGATGAAAATGGGCAAACTGCCATCGGCGATCGTTCAGTATGAGAAGGCGGTTCAGTTGCAACCGCAGGATCCGGAATACGCATACAACCTTGGTCGGGCCTATCTGTATGCCAGCCGCTTGGATGACGCCGATCGCCAGTTGGCCTTCGCAATTGAGCTCAAGCCCAACTATCCAAAGGCCTACAACATTCTTGGGTTGGTAGAGGTGGCTCGAGGCCAGTTCGATCGTGCGGCCCTGCGCTTTCGCAAGGTAATCGATCTAGATCCAGAGCCGCTGGTGCTGTTGGAGGGCTACAAGAATCTATCGGTAGCCCTGGCTGATTCAGGACAACTGGAGGAGGCGATTGTCGTTTCAGAAGGTGCGATGGCATTGGCTAGGCGCTTGGGGATGAGCCCGATCTTTATTCACCGGATTCGGGATCAACTGGATCGCCTGCGGTCTCGCTTCCAAGCGACGCAAGTACCTGCTGGGCCGTGAGCTGGACCAGCGAAGGTTCAAGGGGATTTTCTGCCAGTTTACGGATTCGCTGGCGAAGATCCAGGTTGTCATGGCGGGCCAGGTGATTGCCGACTGCAATTAAGGCATTGCGCCTGATCATGTCCAGCTTGATGCGTTTGAGGGCTGAACGGGAAAATGCCTCCTGGCGATCTGGCGCCTTCCAGCCAATCACTTGCTGGAGTTCCAAGTCTGGTGCTGGGGGACGTGGTGTGTAGGCGGGGTGGAACGGGGGGGGCGGGTCAGGAGGAGTGTGGAACTCGGAGCTTGGAATTCGGGGTGGGTGATTTACTG
>CAUZOD010000075.1:0-10929 GCA_963581115.1 Phycisphaerae bacterium
ATGGGTCACTTGCCGGGCATACGAGCGGCGGGCCTGGATCTGTACGCGATCTGCGATGCAAGCGAATATAATCTGCAAATCGCCAAAACGGAGTTTGATGTCCCGCATGCATTTACCGATACAAGATCCAACCCGAGGTTCCCGACGAACAGCTGTGGGAATGACACGACATAACATCACATAGAGTTCTTCGCACACTTCCCGGAACATTGTTCATCATGCGTATTGGTCTTATCGGCTGTGGCGGATGCGGTCGCATGGGTCACTTGCCGGGCATACGAGCGGCGGGCCTGGATCTGTACGCGATCTGCGATGCAAGCGAATATAATCTGCAAATCGCCAAAACGGAGTTTGATGTCCCGCATGCATTTACCGATCTCCACGCGTTCCTGAAATGTGGCATCGAGGCCGTGAGCATCGCCTCAGCAGCCAAGGCCCACCGGCAGAATGTTTTGGATGCCGCACAATATGGCTTGCCCGTGCTTTGCGAAAAACCGCTAGCACTAAATGAGACCGACGCGATCGAAATGCTCCAGACAATGGAGCAGGCCAACGCGCCCCTGTACACGGCATTCTGCTACCGATTCAATCCGTCAGCAATGAAGATTCGCGAACTCCTCCAGCAGAAAGCGATCGGCAACGCTCGTTCTCTGCGGCTGATTTACAACTGGAGCTACGGCGGGAAGTACGAACAGGGGAGCGGATCGAAGGTTCGGAAATACTACGAGGACCGCATGCTCGAAGGTGGCCCAATGCTTGACTGTGGCCAGCACCAGATCGACTTGGCCCGGTGGTGGTTGGGTTCCGAGGTCATCGATGTCCAGGGGCAGGGCGCCTGGGTTGAGAACTACGCGGCACCGGATCACATGTGGGCTCATCTGACCCACGAAAATGGCGCTCATACCATGGTAGAGATCAGCTATTCCTATGGTCATACGAGCAAAGACAAACTCAATGAATTCGAATATGAGTTGATCGGAACCAACGGTGTCATCCGTTACAACCGATCGGGTAAATCGTTCGTCCTCCACTCTCCAGACGCCACCCACCAGTTTCCGTTCCACCACTCGAAGCACTTTCCCGGCATGTACGAAGAGTTTGCCAAGACCCTGGCTGCGGAAAATAGTGATCTTCTGGCCACGGGACAGGACGGGTTACAGGCGATTCGAATCGCAGAATCGGTCCGCCAGCAAGCGGTCCGAAACCGAGAAACGCTGACACTCGTGCAGTAAGACACACAGAATCAATGCCCTGACTTATGATGCCACCCCGTGCCGCACCAAAACAGCCCGCCCAACATCGCTGTAGTTATTAAGGAATCGGATATCGGTGCCCGCTTGCTGGCTGATCCGCCTTCGGGCGTGAAGATCATCGAGTGTACCGATCGCGACACCCGCCTGGACCGACTCACACAAGCCGATGCCCTGATAACCGAGTCGTGGGCCCCCGCTCCGGACCAGGCGCCGAATCTACAATGGATCCAGCTGCTATCGGTTGGTTACGACCATCTCGACCAGGAAGTCCTAAGCCATCCTGGATGGAACATTACCCACGGCGGAGGTGCCTCGGCGGTACCAATCGCCGAATGGTGCGTGGGGATGATGCTCAGATTCGCCCATCGCTTCGACGATATCGCCAATTATCAGCGTCGCCGCTCCTGGTGGTCGGATCGGATCCGGGACATGACCAGCACCACGCTCCGCAACGCGGTGGTCGGCATTCTCGGTTACGGCGCGATTGGGCGGGAAGTAGCCCGACAGTGCGCCGCTTTGGGCATGCAGGTTCACGCTTCCCTGGGTCGCCATGGCAAGAAACGAGCCGACACCTTCGCCGTAGCGGGCACCGGTGATCCCGACGGCAAGATGCCAGCTCAATGGTTTGCCATGGACCAATTCGCCGAAGCGGTCGGCGCTTTTGACTACCTGGTCCTGAGCCTAAGATCGACCGCTGCAACCCAGAACATCATCAACAAGAACATTCTGGGCCGATGCAAGAACACCGCCATCCTGATCAATCCCGCCCGCGGTGATCTGATCGACGACACGGCACTGACATGCGCCCTGAGCCAAGGCCAGATCGGCGGCGCCGCGTTGGACGTGTTTAGAATCGAGCCGTTACCATCGGATTCGCCGCTCTACGGCACCCCGAACATCGTCATCAGCCCGCATTGTTCGCCCGAATCGGCGTTCTTTCGACACCAGCTGGACGCCTGCATCCGCCAAAACATCAGCCGATTTGCATCGGGAAAACCACTGGTGAATCTGATCCAATAATCGGCCTGGAGCTACCGGCAGTAACGGCTTAAGCCTACTGCAACTCGTCGAGCAGCTTCTGAACCTTCTCCAAATTCTGTTGCACGTGGACGTTGCCCGGTCGCAGGCGAAGCGATTCGCGGTAGTGCTGCTCGGCATCATGCAATTCACCCCGCCGCAAAAGCAAGCCGGCCAGATTGTTGTGGGCTGCCGAGAAGTCCTGATCCAGGCGAATCGCCTCGCGGAAGTGCTGCTCGGCCTCTGACAGACGTTCCTGGCGGTATTGCACGAGCCCGAGATTGTAATGGGCCATGGCGAAGGCCGGGTCGGCATGGATCGCTTGCTGATAACGCATCTGGGCCCCGATCGAATCGTTGCGCTTCTCTAGAAGGTTGCCGATTGCCGTAAGGGCGCCCGCATGTGCCGGATCGATCTCAATAACACGATGAAAATGCTGCTGTGCCTCGTCGTCTTGGTGTTCTTCCGAAGATAGCACTCCCAAATTGTAGTGGGCGTCGGCAAACTCCGGCAGAAGGCGCGCCGCCTCGTGAAAGCTCTGCTTCGCCCCACGATGACTGCCCTGAATGGTCTTCAACCACACCCCGACCCGGAAATAGAACCCCGCATCGGCTGAAGCGTCGATCCGTTCGAGATGTGGGTCGTCTACCAGCCGGCCCGCTAGTGGAGCCGAACGGCGAAACCGCTCCCGACGATCCAACTGGCCATGTCTGGTATCCCGCAACAGGTCATCGACCGAAAACGGACCCTTGTAAATGACACTAAGACGTCCGCGACCATCGATCAGAAAGCTTGTTGGTAACGGCAGCCTTCGATGGGTATGAAAAATGTGATTGTGAACCTGCTGAAGGGTGTCCACGAGTTGGGGCGTTGCCCGGGCCATGGGGAAGGGGAACTTCAGTCGTTTGATAAAACGCCGGGTGTCAGAAAGTTTGGTTTCATCCTCGCCGAGCCCGTCCACCGACAGTGCCAGCACGTCGATCCCCGCCGCCTGAATGTCCCGGGCACGATCCCGCAGTTGCTCAAGATCACCTACGCAAGGCAGGCACCAGCTGGCCCAGAGCGTCAAAAACAATTGCCGGTCTGCCTGAAGCGACACCGGCATCGGTTTCTCATCAAACCCCAACGCCACCAAGTCGGGCAGTATAGGCAGCGCAACCATGGGGATCGCCGAAGTCACCGCTGCAGGAGCAACCGGTGTTGTCGAAACCGCGAGCTTCAGGTCACGTGGCGCTGTCGTCAGATCGCGCGGTCGGCCCGAACCGCGAGTAAGCACATAGCGATGATTGGGCTCAAGGTCAGTGAATGTCTCTTCCTGGCCGTCCGGCCAGCGCACCATCGCCTCGCGGATTGACCTCGCGTCGTCCAGGCCGAAGTGGATCCACTTGGAAGACTGGGCGAGAAACCCTTCCCCGGCTCGCAGTGACTTGAACAATGCTTTCCGAGGCGTCTCGCCAGGCGTAAATGTCTCATCTGTCCGGGCCGGAACGGTGGGCCGCGGACCGTCGATCAGCAATCGCACCCGTGCGCCAATGGCGTCACGATTGCAGGCCGAGCCATCGCCCTCCAGCCGCAAGGCCAGGAAGCCTCGGGTACCTGGCGCATTGTTGCGCATGAATCGCAACCGCGGCGCATTGCGGTTGGAAACCCACAGATCCAGATCTCCATCGTGGTCCCAATCGACCACGGAAATGGCGCGCCCGTCGTCCAGGAAATCCAGGCCCGAACCGGCCGACACGTCGGCAAATCTCTCGATGCCCGCGTCGTGCGATCCGGTATTCACAAAGAAACAGTTTCGTTCAAAGCCAGACCAGGAAACGCCCTGCCGCATCATCGTCAACAGCTGCTGATGTGATTCCTGGAGCTGCTTGGGAATCGCCCCTGTGCTCTGGTTCATGGAGTGCGACACGACCTGCCGCCAGAAGAAACTTCACAAGTCTCCGCTGTCTTCGGTGGTGATGTAGCCGTTGGGCACAGCGATATCCTCCCAACCGTCGTTATTGAAATCGACGAAGCGAGATCCCCAAGCCCACCGCCCCATGGCGACACGTGCCCGCACACTGACATCCTGAAATTGTCCGTTGCCACTATTTCTCAGTAGTGTATTGCCGCGTGCAAAGTGACGGAATCGCTGCTTGACTTCCAGCGAAGCATCGGTCTTGAAGTCCGGCTGGAACGCCACGCGATTGCCCGCTGCGGAGAACATGTTGCTGACATACACATCCATCCAGCCGTCACGATCGATGTCCCCCCAGGTGACACCCATACCGGCGGCAGCAGTTTCCACGCGGGCCTGATTGGACACATCGCGAAACTGCGGAGTGCCGGTCTCGACCAGTTCGTTGCGGTAGAGATTGTCACGGCCGAAGTCATTGGCCACGTACAGATCAAGATCACCGTCGTTATCGTAATCCTCCCAAGCCGCAGCAAGACTGAACCGCTTGTTGTGGGCCCCCAAGCCAACTTGGTTGGTCACATCCAGAAAGTGCCATGGGCCGTCTGGTGATATCTGATTCTTCAGCAGCGTGTTCGAACCACCCGTGTTGGCATCATGGATGACGAAATTGGTCGACGCCGCAGCCAGTGCCGTTCGCTCGGGCTTGGCCGGATCCTCATCGGGGTGATAGGCGCATACGTACAGGTCCAGGCGCGCGTCGCGATCAAAATCCGCCGCGGCCAGCGACATCGCATCCTCACCGGTCGCTGCAACCGCTCGGACCCGGAATCTTTTCTGATCCTCGTTCTCCGCCAGCACCACGCCACCAACCACGGCCACCGCCAGATCCTGATCACCGTCGTTGTCCAAGTCCACCAGCAGCGCACCGCGGGAGTTCTCCAGAAAGTCGACTCCCCATTCCGCCGAGGCTTCGCCGACAGTGCCGTCGGCGCGCTGCAGGTAAAGCCGATTGGGCAAGCCGCTCTCCTGGCACAAATACAGGTCGTCAAGACCATCGCCATTAACGTCACCAAGGGCGATTCCGGGATTCCCCAACGCGGCCAGATAGCGGGTCTCCTGAAGCCGGCCCAGCCAGAATTCAAATCCATGCATCAACTGATCGCGGTAACTGGGATCGTTGCCCAAGACCGATGCCGAGCAATCTGAAAAGAGGGTCTGCGCGGCATTTTGGGTTACCGCTCGCTCCCAATCCACCACATCCACTCGCATGATTCGAGGCGGATCGTCCGGACCGATGCGCTTCCAGAGAATTTGCCACGTGGCGTGCTCTTCAACTGTGCCGGCAGCACTTCGCCCAACAAGGGTCAGGTACTGCTTGGTTGAAAAGAATTCCTCCGACTCCAGAGAAAGCCTAAAGAGCTTGAAATGGGCCCGCACATCACTGGTGCTGCCAAACAGTTCGTGGAAATTACCCAAGGCCACCAAGAGTTGGTCCATACCCTGGAAGCCGCTACCAGTACCCGCCACCGCGAACCGGTCACGCCGCCGCCAAACCTCAACCATGCCGTCGTCAAATACCGTAACAGGGTTGGTAACCACGATCCCCGTGCCCGCTACATCATCCGTGAACAATCCGTCGATCGCTGCAACACTGATCGGCGGATGTGCCAGCGCCTTGGCCAAGACCTTCATCTGAGCCTTCGCCTTCCGATGCAGAACTTCGCTCTCCCAGCCGTCCCGGGACGGGTCATCGGCTACGCGGTGAGATTCTTCGCTCAGCGACGGGACACTGTCCACAGAAACGATTGCACCCGTATCCCCTGGCCGACTGTCCGCAGCCGGTGGATATGCCTCTGGCCACAGACCCCAAACAAGCACGATCGCTAATACGATCGCCCCGGTGCCCAGAACCCAGAACCAGCCCGATCGGGCTTGCGGCTGCGGTACCGTAGAGGGTTCTTGTGACATCGGTGAAGAAGGTTTGGAGAAGTATCTGCCCTGACCACACGAAGGTAACTGAAGTCTATGTCGGATATTTCGCCGGAGCCAGTGAAAGATCCTGGCTAAACCGACTTGGTACAGCGGCAGCGAAGCCCCAGGCACACACCAATACCCAATACCAGTGCAACACTCGGCTCAGGCAGTGACACCGGGCCGAAACCTCCGGCAATGATCCCAAAGTTCTGCTGCACCGTGATCAAGTCCAGGCCCGTAACCTGCCCGTCGTAATTGGCGTCGCCGGTCAACTGCCCGATCGGACCGGTGGTGGCAAAATTCTGCTGCACCGCGATCAGATCCAAGCCCGTGACCTGCCCGTCGTAATTGGCGTCGCCGAGTAGAACCGGCGCCGCCGCCAGTGAGACGTTCCAAGCCAGTTCCCCCACACCACTGCCATTGCCGGGCAGCAGAGCCGTATCGGAAAACCTTAGTTCGTCGAGCCGAAAGTTTCCCTGGAAAAATGAGCCTCCTGAAGCTGAAGACAAAGCGCCCATCCGCAAAGGAGCGTTGGCCTTGGACCCGAAGTCCATCGTGTCAAGCCCGAAGCCCAAGACAAAAGATTGCTCGACACCATCGACGTAGATGTGTCCGGTACCGGTGCCTAAATCCACGGTAAAGGCCAGGTGGTACCACTGGTTTGTGTGTAGTAAATCAGGGGTCGAAATGCCATGATGTGGCCTGGCTCCACATTTCCGCCTAGGCCATTGAGGTTCTGGCAACCCGAATCGGTCAGGAACAGGCGCACACCGAAGTTGCCTGATACGTTGGGCAATTCCTGCTGAATGGTCCAGCCATTGCCCTCACCGAAAGAATTGAACTCGTCCTGAGTCAGGATTAACCGCGTGGTGTCGGCCAGCAGAGACTTGTACCAGAACTCTGCCGTAATCTGGCCGGTCGTACCCGGAGAGAAGTTCCCATTACCGGTGATAGGCGTGTCCATACCAATTGCGGCAGCAGAATGCACCGACATGCCGGCACCGATGACGGCAGGAACGTCGGCTGACAAGTTCACACTGCCAGACTGACCGAAAAAAGAAAAGTCCAAGTCATCGGGGCCTAGGTCGGGGTGGCTTCCCGATTCAATCTGATCGAAAAGGTACAGTCCGGTGGTCGCCGCCTGGGTATGGCCGCACACACCAATCGCCATGCCCAAGACCAGAACCGCCATGCTCAACGTCCTTGCCGGCTGGCCGATTCGATCGCGGCCTCGCTGTGATCAGCGCAGCAGTACAACCCCGCCGGCAACCAGCGCCACACCCAGCGTGCCTGGCTCCGGATTCGGCATTGCCAATGATGTGTTCCAAGCAAGTTCGCCAACACCACTACCACCGCCGGGCAGTAGTGCCTTATCAGAAAACCTTAGTTTGTCGATCAGAAAGTGGCCGACGAAACCATGCGTGCTGTCGGCACCCAGGATCAGCGGCGCGTCGTCCTTGGGACCGACAAGAAAATTCAGGATTGTGCCCAAGGCGACCTCGTTCCCGTTCTGATAGATCTTGACTACGCGACTGGTGGTGTCGGCGGTAACAGCGATGTGGTACCAGCGGTTCCGCTGGAAGATCGCCGGAGTGTCCAACCGGGCGCTGAACACGCCGGTCGCCAACTGGTCGAAGCGCAAGGCGAACATGCCGGAGGGATCCGGCGGTAACTGGGCCAGACTCCAGCCATCACCACTGATCTGGTGGACGTTGTCCTGGGAAAGAATATAGCGAAGTGTGTCGTTGAGCCGGGACTGGTACCAGAATTCCACCGTCTTCTGCCCCGAAGCTCCGAAGGAGTAATTGCCCGAAATCGGAGCCTCAACCGGATTGCCCCCATATTCTTCCAGCGAAGTACCGGCACCAACCGCCGCGGGCGTGTCTGGATGCCGCCACACCCTGCCCTTGAAGTTTGCCAAGCGGCGCACGATGTCCAGATCATTGCCTGAGGAATCAGGCCAGACGTCCGAGGTGACCTGACCTTTGGAAAAACTTCTGATTTCCACAGTTTGTTCATCGAAAAGGTACAGCGCGGTTGTGGCTGCGCGGGCACCTGGCGCCGTGACAATCAGCACCACAACCCACAAAACCGCTCGAGTAAGCTGAAATACACGCCAACCTGCCATGGCAAAAACTCTCTGCACCTCTACCACCAACCTTGCCCACGACGTACGGACGCTGTAAAAACCCCCGCCACAATTACCAGCGATCCCACCGGCTCCGGCACCACCGCCACGGACAGTGCAACACCAAAATTCTGCTGCACTACGATCAGATCGGCACCGGTAACGGAACCGTTGTCATCAGCATCACCCATCAACCAGCCGTCATCCAGACCCATGGCCCCGAAGTTCTGCTGTACGGCAATCAGGTCCAAACCGCTAACGAGCCCGTCGTTGTTGGCATCGCCATATAGTGCCCCGCTGCTCACCGCGAGCACGCCTGTACTCAACAGATTGCCCGGATCCCACATCAATCCCATGGCCAGCGGTGGCAGGTCCAGTGTCGCAAACGCTCCGGTCACGGTACCGAAAGACAGCAACTCGTACTCATTACCCAGTTCCGGTTGATGGCCATCGGTCAATAACACCTGCAGCGTCCCAGCTGCGATCAGCGTCCCACCCACGCTCAACACGTCATGGTCTACAACAGCCGTGGTTCCGCCAATCTCCATCTCAAGCAGGCCCGTCACTGCCTGACTGTAGCTGCCGAGAACGGTCAACCCGCCGACACTGGCACCTGGCGCAACGGTACCGCTGTTGACAACACCCGCCAGCAGCAACCCGTCGCCACTGAGTGTGCCAGCGGAACCGACCATGTACTGGCCACCACCGAAGTGCGTGCCACCGATGATCAGTTCGCCCGACTGCACTTGCACATTGCCACCACCTTCGACGTTGTGCAACTGTACGCTGCCGTTGCCGGTCTTAATCAAGGTGTGGCCGTTGAGGCTCAGAGGCAGTGTCGCAGAGAAGGTGATTGCACTCCACGCGGCCACATCCACATCCAGATCACCGGCCACAACCACGTTGGCGCTGAACTCATGGCGCCCGCGGGTGGCACTGATTCTCGCGGCGCCACTCTCGGCCGCAACGGTCAAAGACCCGGTCACCGTCCAGTCAAGAACGGTGTAGCGATAAGGGCTCTCAAACGCGATCGATCCGATGACCCGATCACCTTCCATGAAAACGGTGCGAGGCGAGGTGATCACATCGCCAAAAGTAGCCGAAGCACCCACACCACCGGCGGCCGAACCGGACACCCAATTGGCTCCGCTGGACCAATCACCGGAATCATCGACCGCCCACTGGCTGCTGACCGGCCCACGCGATAGGGTGATGATCTGGTCGACCTCGGTGACGGTTTCCACCTGCATGGTGCCATCCGGCCAGGTCACGATCAGGGTCAGCGGGCCACTATAGTTGCCAAGACCAAAGTTCAACCGAGGATCGTTCTGGTTGCCCTCACCCACGGCGGGCGAGACGATCCGGGTAATGGTCATCCCACCGACCTGAACCCGTACCTGAGCACCGATGGCAGTGGCATCGTAAATGCCAGCGCCGTCCAGAGCCACCTTCAGATAGTGGTTGGCATTGCCGGGATTCTCAAACAGCTTGCCCTTGGTCATCAAGTCCAGGTCACCGTCGTTGTCGTAGTCGGCGAACGCTGCCTCATACTGCACCTGCAACCCAGACAGTCCCGCCTCGACAGTCCGATTATCAAAATTCCAAGGGTGACCGACACCACCGCCGTTCATGTACAGCTGCGCCGTGTCACTGGGGGGATATATCGTGGCGAAAAACAGGTCGAGCCAACCATCATTGTCCACATCACCCAGTGTCGCAGAGGAAAACGACTCTTGGTAGCTGATGCATTCAGAGCACTTGTTCTCGAAAGCGTAGTCACTGGCCGGGCCCAGGTTGCGCAGAAATTTCGGTTCGGGCTGACCCGGGTGCGCAAAGTTGCCCACGAACAGATCGATCAAGCCATCGTTGTCAAGGTCGCCGAATACTGAGCCTATCGTGTGCCCACTGCTTCCTGGCCCATTGCCTCCGAGGGCATTGTGGCTCGAAGCCGCATCGGCAAAAAGGTTTGCATCATTGCCCGAACCGTTGTTACGCCACAACTGGTTCAATGCCAGGTTGTAGTTCGACACATACACGTCCATGTCACCGTCCTGGTCCCAGTCGGCGGCCGTCATGCCACGGCCCGGTAGAAAATGAGGTGACTGCCACGCGTTTTTGAACGTGCCATCCTTGTTGTTGATCAACAGTACGTCCTGGGCGAACGGGTCCGTGAAACCACCAAGGTAGATGTCCAGGTAGTCGTCGCCGTTGTAATCGCCCCAGGCTGCGCTCAGGCTGCTCATGTTGCTGGGCAGCGTGAACGTCGGAAGCTTGCTTGATTCGTTGACGAAAGTTGTGCCGTTGACATTGCGGAACAGCTGCGGCGTGGCGCGGTCCTGCCAACTGAACATGTCCAGGTAACCGTCCTTGTTGTAATCACCCCAAACCCCCAGCCCTCTCATCCCATCCAGGTTGGCAGCAGGAATCCGAGAGAACGAGTTGCCGTTGTTATTCAGCCATAGTTGGGGCACGTACCCACCCAGCTTGCTGGTATATAAATCCACCCAGCCATCATTGTTGATATCGCCCCAGGCGACCTTGCCGTCTAGTTCGCCCGAAAGGCCCATCGCGGCAGTCACATCAACAAACCGTGGCGCCTCGGCCCAAGCAATATGCGGCCACAACAGAGCTGCGATGAACCCAATCATCCAGGGCAAACC
>CAUZOD010000076.1:0-10888 GCA_963581115.1 Phycisphaerae bacterium
GTCAGATGGGGCACGTGGGACCGTGACCACCGCCACGGGAACCGCTACTTCATATCTGCCCTAGGCCGCCGTGCCGGGGCCTCGCGATGCAGGCACCGCCACGGCAACGACCCACTTCCTGCTATTCTATCTGATCGGTAACCCACCCTTTAACTGGACCCTGCAATGGCAAGGAAAATTCGTACCGGCCTGATCCGCTGCGACACCCACGGCCTGTGGTACGGGCCGCTCATGGCCGACCATGATCCGCTGATCTTTCAACGCCCGCCAGGTGAACGTGAGAAGGTCACCTATTCGTGGCAAACCGGTGGCATCCACATGTTCTTCTATGCCAACTACGGTAGTCCGAAGCAGATGACCGTTCCTTTCGTCGGCGGATTTGAGATCGTCAAATTGTGGGACGTGGATCGTCACGCTGCCGAACAGGCCAAAGCCGTGTTCTTCGACGTACCTGAAATCTGTGATACCCCGGATCAATGCAGCGACGACGTGGACTTCGTGTTCATTGGCGATTGCAACTTCAATGGCGAAGACCACCTGGAATTGGCAATGCCCAGCTTGGAAAAAGGGGTACCTACGTTCGTGGACAAGCCCTTTTCCGACACGGTTGCAGGCTGTCGAAAAATGATCGACACGGCAAAGAAGAAGAACACGCCCCTCTTCTCCGCATCGATCCTGCGCTTCGAGCCGGACTTTGTAAAGTTCCGCACCCGGCTACCGGAAATCGATGACGTCAATTTCGCCACCTTCAGCGGCTATGGTCTGGATCCGGCTGGCTTGGTACACACCATCAGCGCAACCCAACTGATGTTTGGCTGCGGTATCAGTACCGTGCAGGTCTGTGAAATGCCCAAGCAGACCACGGTTTGGCTCGATTATGACAAAAATCCCCGGGCCCCCAAGCAGGGCGTGCTCATCCATACCACGATGGGAACCCGACCGTTCACCGGTCTGGCGGCCTCGGTTTTTGGGTCACGGACCGACATTCACACCCTCGTGTTGGGCGACCGCCAATATCCACACGGTACAGCTGAGATCCTCCGGGTCATCCACCGGATGCTGGAGACCGGACAAACTCCAGCCGAACTAAACGACATGGTCGAAGCGATCGCGGTGATTCAGGCGGCTAAGAAATCGCAGCAGACCGGACAGGCCGAACGGATTGAACAATTCCTGTAGACCACACGGACAGGGCCAACCAGGCGAACAGGGGCCGAAGAATTCTCGCCTCGCATCATCCGCCCTGCGTTCGAATACAAGAGAGCACAACAATGGACAGTCGCGAACGGATCTTCACCAGCCTCGATCACAAGGAACCGGACCGGGTCCCCTACGATCTGGGAACTGGGCCGGTGACCAGTATCACCCGGCGGGCGTACCAGAACCTGCTGGATCATCTTGGAATCCAGGAAACGGTGACCCTGACCGACCATGTGCAGCAACTTGCCAAAGTATCGGAAACGGTACTTGACCGGCTGCAGGTCGACACGCGGGGACTGTGGGCCAAATACAACCACACGCATAATTTCAACCCTGTGCGCGAGGGCGACTACTGGGTCAATCGCGATGAATGGTCACTGACCTACTCGATTCCCACCGACGAGGAACATGCCCACTGGTACGACCTGACCAAGTTTCCGCTATTCGATAAGAAAAAGATCACGATGGAGGACGTCGAAGCATTCCCCTGGCCCGACGGTGGCGCCAAATGGCGAATCGACGGCCTCAAGCAAATCGCCAAGACAGCCCACGACCAGGGCAAAGTGACCTACACGCGAGGCTGCTGTGCGGGCGTATTCGAAATGGCACTGCGCCTGCGAGGCTATGAAGGTTACTTCCCGGACATGATCAAGCGGCCGGACGTTGCCCAACGCCTTCTAGACAAGATCACGGAACACAAACTGGCGTTCTGGGACATGATGCTCAGCGAGATGGGCGAATACGTGGATGTGATTGGTGAATCAGACGATATCGGCACACAGCAGTCATATCTCTGCAGCCCCGACATGTACCGCCGGATGATCAAGCCATGTCACAAACAAATCTTTGATCTTGTTCGATCGCACGAAAAACGCCTGGGCAAGCGAATCTACATCTTCTTCCATTCCGACGGTGTCAATCGCGAAATCATGGATGACTTCGTGGATCTGGGCATTGACATCTTCAACCCGTTGCAGTTCACCTGTCCGGGCATGGACACTGCCGATATCAAAAAGACCTACGGCGATGTCATGACCTTCTGGGGCGGCCTCGTCGATACGCAGAAGGTATTACCCTTTGGCACCCCGGACGAAGTGCGTGACCAGGTCAGGCGGCAGATCGAAATCCTGGCGCCCGGCGGCGGTTTTATCGCCTGCACGGTTCACAACATCCAGCACGAAGTGCCGCCGGAGAACATCATGGCAATGTGGGAAGCGTTGCAGGAGTATGGGCAATACTAGGGCCGGCGACTTTTTGGATATCGGGTTGGTGGTCGCGGTTGGCCGGTAGAGTTCGAAGTGCCGAGCGGATGGACCGATCTTGTGGCCAGCCATTGATTGTCCCCTGAAATTCAATCAATTCATTGTTCCCAGATCTGAACTCCCACCTCCACTCCCTCTGAAACATTGTGAATTGTGATACCCGATCCGCGGGCTCTTGCCTCCATTTATTTGGTCTACCATACGCCGCAGGACAGAATCGAGTATAATTCAAAGCTTCTTGCTGCCCCGGAACCCGGCAATACGAGGGTCTAACTGTGCCTGAACTTAGCGATATTCCCAACGAGTTCATTCGCGCTCAGATCGAGCAGTTCATCGAACGCGAAGATGAGCGGCGGCACATCATCGCTATGTACGCAAAGGCCACACCACGAATGATCGAACTGGCGGCGGCCATCGTCGATGGTGACGACGACAAGGTCGATGAACAGACCCGCAGCGCACTGGACGACGGACTGGGTGCACTTGAGGTCATGGACGACGGATTGATCGCGGGCATGGCCATCGTGGGAATCAAGTTTCGTGACAACTTCATCTTCGTACCCGAGGTACTGGTCTGCGCCCTGGCGATGAAGGCAGGCATGGCCCATATCGAACCGATCCTTTCGGAATCCGGCATCAAACCAATCGGAAAGATCATTATGGGAACGGTCCGGGGCGATCTGCACGATATCGGCAAGAACCTGTGCATCATGCTTCTGCGTGGTGCCGGGTTCGAAGTGATCGACCTGGGCGTAGACACTTCACCGGAGCAGTTCATCGAATCTGTCAAGGAGCACGAGGTAAAAATTGTTGGTATGTCGGCGCTACTGACAACGACCATGATCAACATGGGCCGGACCATCGAAGAATTCGCCAAGCAACAGATGCGGGATCAAGTCCAATTCATGGTCGGCGGCGCCCCGGTGACGTCGGATTTCGCTACCGAAATCGGTGCCGATGCCTACGGGGACAACGCCATGGAATGTGTGGAAGAAGCCAAACGACTGGTCGCCGCGTCCTGATCGCCGGGACACAACCACGTCAACCGGCTGTCCACCCGCCATCCACCGTGACCAGGCTCCCTGTCATGTAGCTGGCGGCATCGCTGGCCAGAAGCAGCGCAGCGCCTTGGATCTCCTCCATCTGCCCCCATCGCTGCAAGGCCGTTGCCCCGATGATCAACTTGTTGACTTGCTTGTCATCTTTGACCGCTGCATTCATTGGGGTCAAAAATGGCCCCGGACAGATCGCATTAACAGTGATGCTCAGGGGAGCAAGTTCCAAGCCCAAGGCACGGGTCATCTGAACCACGGCACCCTTGCTACTGGCGTATGGAGTCCGGTTGGCCAGACCCACAACGCCCAGCGTACTGGCCAGGTTGATAATCCGACCGTATCCAGCCTGCTTCATCGCCGGGACCACCGCCCGGCACATCAACCAGACCCCGTCTACATTGGTCCTCTGCACCCGTTGAAACTGCTCGTAGTCCAGGTCATTTAGGGCCCCACGAATATTGATCCCCGCGTTGTTGATCAGGATGTCGATCCTGCCGAACGCTTCAAGGGCATGCTCTGCCACACGCTCGCAGTCCTCGGGCCGGGTCACGTCAGCACCCAAGGACAAGGACCGGTGCCCGAAGTCGATCGCGATCTGGCCTGCCGCCGTGGCAACCTCCTCCGAATGCCGAGAAGTCAACAGGACGTCAGCACCCGCGGATGCCAGTGCCGCTGCCATTGCCTGGCCAAGACCCTTGGAGCCACCGGTCACAATAGCGGCACGCCCACTCAAGTCGAAGAGTTTGATTCCGGGAAGCATCCTGTTCCTCTCTATATTGGCGTCGATTTATTCGGCACGACGGACAAAAGCGTTTTCGTTCAACAGCGTCGACTCCAGTCAATAAATACTACTGCCATCAGTCGGCATAGTCATCAAATGTGGGGGCCGCCGTCCCTGCTGTGACCTATTGCTGCATTGCCTTGACGCTCTGTTGAATACCTCGATACCATGGAGTATTCACAACCCAAGTCCACCCATTGATTTTCTTCGATTGATATGCCGGCAAGTGGCTTGGCCGCACGGAGTCGTTTACACATGAATCTACATTGGATCGACTGGCTCATCGTTGTGGGGCTTCTGGCCGTCATCGTAACTGCGGCCCTTTACACCAGAACACTCATGCGATCAGTGGCGGACTTTCTCGCCGCCAACCGCTGCGCAGGCCGCTACATGCTCTGCGTAGCCGGAGGCATGTCCGGGCTGGGAGCGGTCAGCATCGTGGCCATGTTCGAAATGTACTACCAGGCGGGCTTCACAGCAGCGTGGTGGGCCCTGCTCATGTTGCCACTGGGACTGTTAATCGCGCTGTCAGGCTGGGTGGGGTACCGTTACCGAGAAACGCGAGCTTTCACACTGGCGCAGTTCTTTCAGATGCGCTACAGCCGCAATTTCCGTGTATTCGCTGGAATCGTTGGCTGGGTATCGGGCGTGATCAACTTCGGAATCTTTCCCGCTGTTGGGGCACGATTTTTCGTGTATTTCTGTGGACTCCCGACGCATTACATCACCGTTCTGGGTTTTAATTTCGACTTAACCTACACGGGCGTGATGATTTTCCTGCTGGCGATATCCCTCTGGTTTGTCTTCTTGGGTGGACAGATCGCGGTCATGGTGACGGACTTCATCCAGGGCATGTTCGTCAACATCGTGTTTCTGATTATTCTGTTCACATTCTTCTGGATGTTCGACTGGGGCGACATCATCTTGGCCTTGAAAACCGGCCCCGCAGACCCCGAAACCCAGTCCATGGTCAACCCTTTCAAAACTGAAAAGGTCAGGGGCTTCACCGTCTGGTACTACCTGATCGGGGCACTTGGCAGTATTTACTTTGCCAAGGCCTGGCAAGGCTCCCAGGCCTACAACGCCGCGGCCAAGAACGCCCACGAAGCGAAGATGGCCGGCATTCTCGGTGAATGGCGCGGACTGGTGCTGGTCCTCGTCTCCATGCTCTTGCCCATCGGGGCCTTCGTGGTGATGCACCACCCGGAATACGTGCACCAAGCCAGCCGTATCAGCGAGACAATTGCGATCATTGGCGCCCAAGACGGTGACCGGATCGCTGAGCAGATGACAGTGCCGGTCATCCTGGTCAATATCCTGCCGATCGGCATTAAAGGCCTGCTGGCAACCGTGATGCTGGCTGCCTTTATTTCAACGCACAACACCTACATGCACTCCTGGGGTTCGATCTTCGTCCAAGACATCATTCTGCCGTTTCGTAAAAAGCCGTTCTCCACCCGACAACACCTCTGGCTGCTAAAGATCTCAATTCTTCTCGTGGCCGTATTCATTTTCTGGTGGAGTTTGCTGGTTCCCCAGACCGACTTCATCCTTCATTTCTTTGCCATCACCGGGGCAATTTATCTTGGTGGTGCCGGATCATGCATCATCGGTGGCTTGTATTGGAAGCACGGGCACACAACCGGAGCTTGGGTGGCTCTGGCCAGTGGCGCTAGTTTCGCCATCCTGGGCCTGAGCCTGGGCCAGACCTGGGTGGGATACGTCTATCCATTCATGGAAACTCACACGCCTGGATTCCTCGCCTGGTTCACGAATGTGGTTGAAGGGGCGGCTCATGCTGTCAAGGGCATCAACTGGACCGTAGGGCCAGACGAATTTCCCTTCCGAGGCCAGTGGTGGAACCTGTTCACGATGCTCATCTGCATCATTGGCTATGTCGGTTGTTCACTGTTCACTTGCCTCGTGCTGCGCCGGCCAGCGCACAACATGGAGCGGATGTTGCACCGCGGTCAATACGCTATTGAAGGTGAACATGTCGGTAAAGTCGTCGAACCCGTCAGTGGACTGCGAGCCATCTTGCCGACCGAAGAATTCAGCTTTTGGGACAAGGTCATCTACTTCGGAAAGCTTGCCTGGACATTTGGTTGGTGGGGTGTTTTTCTCATCGGTACAACCCTCGCGTTGACCATCAATGTGTCGGATGACGCCTGGGCCAACTTCTGGTGGTGGAAAGTGGTGATCACCGTAGTCATCGGCATCGGAACAACAACCTGGTTCTTCCTCGGCGGCATACACGACATGTTCGACCTATTCCGCACACTCAAGACCGCCAAGCGTGACAACCTAGACATCGGAATGGTAATGAGCGATCATGATCTGTCCGAAGATGTAACCAATGCAGACCAGATGGACGTCGACCCCACCGACGTTCGTGGAGCATAACCTCGGTTTGGATTCAACTTCGAGGCGACCTCAGTTCCTGCAGGCGTCGATGATCCGATATTGAATAACCGGTAGCTCAACAAGCAAGCACATAGCAAAGAGAGTCACCCGAGAATACGCGGGGGAAGGTGCGAAGAAATAGCACGCGACCGGCATACGGCGCATGGATTTCGGCCAGCACCCGGCCATCAGGATGCCGGACCTCCCCGAGACGATCGCCTTCAGCCACGCGGTACCAGACCGACACACATGCCACAAACAGGCCGGACGTCGGGCTCGTCCCCTGGATCTGCAGGTGACCTGATTCCGCGGCGTCCTCGATTAGCCACTGCGGATCTGCGGTGGGGTAGGTCCCGGCCACGACGCCCAGATAGGCCAGTAGATTGTTCACGCCCTGCTTCGTCCTCGCCAAAACGTCTGGTCGGCACCGCCCTTCCCCAGTCATCTCGACGTAAATCGCTGGGATGGACTTCTCGCGCGCAGAGGACAGGCTGCGCCCCGGTAGCGGTGACGTGCCCCAGACGAGGGGCAAATCAAATGCAATGGCTGCTTCCCGCTGCGTTTTGCCATTGGGACCCTCTGCCAGCTGATATCCAGCGAACTCCACGATCTGGTAGGAGTTTCCACCGGCATGAAGGTCGGCGTAAAGGTCGGCCTGCGGATAGATGTGCTCGGTCAGCGCATCGGCGATGCGCTGACTCGATGAACCAGTGGCGCTGCCGGGAAAGATCCGCGCCAAGTTCAGGTGGTCCCAGCCGCCTTCCCGCGTACCCGCCGCCATCGCCGGACCGTTAACCACGGGAATGGCAAAAAACGTTCCCTCCATCTGCTGTGGATCTAGTTCAGCAAAGACGTCCTGGATGGCGATCGGCCCCTCGTACTCATCGCCATGCACCATGCCAGTGGCGAGCAGGGTTTTACCCGGCTTGCTCCCACGCACCACCAGCGTTGGGAACATCAGAGGTGAGCCATCGGGCATCGTATCGATCATGAGGTGCAACCGAGTTTTACTCCCCAGTGGCAGATGGTCGATCCGGAACTCGGTAACAGGCATCTGCTCGGTCATGGACTTGGCTCCTTGGAAAACGAACGGAAAAGAAGACAATCAATGTTGTCAGTCCGTAATGACCCGTCACCCAACCCGGCACATCACCAGCACGTAGGCCTTTCAGGCCCAGCGGCCGCATCCGACAAGCCCAATTCTGAGGTTGGACTGCATACACCTCAGAATACGCCACAAACGTTCCAAGAGGAAATCTTGAAACAGTGAAGCAAAGAAGCCGGGCCTGGAGCCGATTCTTTGCTCGGTATCGCGGAATGGGTTCGGTAGTCACCCCACACCGATGAACGTCATCAAGAATTTCAGCCTAAAGTGATTGCACTGTTCACAAGACCAACAACCACCCAGAGACAATGCCATGAGCAATACCCTCGTAAAGGAAAAAGACGTCATCGTCTACCGAAATGAAGCGTCCTACAGCCACAACGCCGTGGTGGAGCAACTCCAAGACGGTCAGCTGCTCGTTGTCATTCAGGAGCAGAATCGCCGACCCCTGCGGAGCCACAACGACCCATCGTCACGGGCGGTGCTCCTGCGTAGCACGGATGGCGGGAACACCTGGGACCCGGCGACAAAGACAACCGTTGTCGACACGCCAAACGAGGCAAACAACGATCCAAGTATCCGCCAGCTGTCAGATGGGACCCTGATCGTCAACTACTTTACCTGGCGATGCGGTAACGAACAGGAGGTGCCGACCGAACACGCCTACGTCCGGACCCTGGATGGGATTCACTATGCATGGACCACCGGTACCCACACCATGCGTTCCAGCGATGGTGGCAGCAGTTGGGAAAACCCGGTCACCGTTCCCTCTCCCACCGGGGATGATACGCTGGTATCTGACCCCATCATTGAATTGCCAGATGGGCAGCTGATGATTCCCCTCTACGCCTCGCATCCCGGCGAAATGGACCACGTGCTGGTGATGCGATCGCAAGACGGCGGGCGGTCGTGGGGCGAACCGACCACCGTGATTCGCGATCTGCTGGGCCAGATGGATTTCAATGAACCATCGCTGCTTTACCTACCCTCGAGGAAACTGATCTGCATGATGCGGGCACACCGGGCACGGGAGCAGGAGTACGGATACTTCCTTTACCAATCCGACTCCGACGATCTGGGCCAAACATGGAGCCCCGTGCAGCGCACGCTTATCTGGGGGCACCCGCCCCACCTGCTGCGCCTGCAGAGCGGAAATATCCTCTGTGTCTACGGCTACAGGCGACCACCCTACGGCGTACGCGCATGCCTAAGCCACGATGACGGCCAAACCTGGGACCTGAAGAATGAATTAATCCTCCGCTGTGACGGCATCGATGCCGACGTTGGTTACCCCACTTCGATCCAGCTCGCCGATGGGCGAATATTTACTGTCTGGTATCTGACCGAGCCCCCCCACGACCAGAAACTGTCAGGACACGACCACTGGGTGCGGGCAAGCCCGCTGGCCTATATCGGGGGCACATTCCTCCAAGAAGCGTAGACTGGCGTTTACAGAGGTGAAATTTGGGCTTCGGTTGGAATACTTGCCTAAACGGCTCGGCCCGTACAGCACGGTTGACAGCACATGCTCAAGATTTTCAGTCTCTGATGAGTTCCTTGGCACCGGCCGCGCCCCGCTGCACTGGCCCCGGAAGCGGCAGCCCCACCCTGATTATCGAGTGGGACCGAACGATGGATGAGCCAGGATCGGTTCTCGAAGACATAGTAGAAAACACAGATAGCCCCTGAACTCATCCCTACCAGGCGAACCCCTTTATAATCAAAAATCGAGCCGCATTAGTCCGTAAGAAAAGGGAGCAAACATGCCACCGTTGTTACGTGTGAAACACGCTTGCCGGACATGGGGTCTGTTCCCCGTGACCATCGCCATCCTGATTGCCGAAGCAGGACCAGTGATTGCCGATGATTCACTGGTCCTGCACTACACGTTTGATGAAGATACCGGTAAAACAGTCCGGGACCACAGCACCTACGGAAACCACGGCACCATTGTCAACGGCCAATACCTCACTGAACAGGACAGCCAGCAAGGCGTACTTCGCTTTAACGGCGAAGATTCGATCATCAATTGCCCCAAAACCGAGTCACTTCAATTCAGCGGCGACATGACGTTCGAATTGCGCATTCGCCGCAACAGCCCAAAAACGGCGCCGTGGTCGATGATCTTCGGGGATAAAAACGACTTTAGTTTCTACGACTGCAATTACCACTCTCTGCTTCTTTGGTATAAAGACCACCCCCGGGAACTGAAGAAAGAAACCACGCTGGTACCCGTGGATCGCAACCTCCTAACTGACCAGTGGTCGCACATCGCGGTCGTGGTCGAGTATCCACGCTGTCGCTTTTATCACAATGGCGAACTGGTGCGCGATGCTTACATGCCCATTTCCGGCATCATGAACAATTACAAAAGCGCCTTCATGCTCGGCAGAAAGATCGCCATCGATCTGGATGAGTTCCGCCTGTATCGCCGTGCCCTCAGTGCTGCTGAAATTGCCGCCCACTCACACGGCTGAGAACAGGCCGCCGAACCGACACATGAATTAGCCGTCGAACCGCACTGGTACGACAACTCGCTGACCCTGCGCCTGACGTGTAAAGGTACCGACTACACCATCCATACCGCGCAAATGGCAGTGCTTGACGGCAGCGGCCACCATTTGGTCCAGCCTCGCAGCGCTACCTTGGCCGAATTGTTCCCGGGATCAGGCCGCTACATGGCCACGGTGCGCTATGACCTTGACGAACTGGCCGGCCGATCCGTGGACGCCACGGCGCAACTCTCCAGCGCAAACGGGCAAAGTGTTGCCGCCGTGTACCGCCACGCCCGGCTGACCAAACCCGCCTGGGCGGGCTCGCCGGAAGGTCATACCGATAAAGTCCCCACCCCCTGGACAGCGGTCCAAGCCCAACCGAGTACCAATGGCACGGTAACGGTGGACGTCTGGGGTCGACGGTACGTGTTTGGAAAAACCGCGTTTGTGGAACAGATCAAGACCGCTGACACCGAAATCCTGGCTTCACCGGTCACGCTCTACGGCCAGATCGACGGCAAAGATATCCGCTGGAAGCCAGCCCGTGTGCAACTCGGCAACCACTCGGACACGACCGCCACCGTGCG
>CAUZOD010000077.1:0-10723 GCA_963581115.1 Phycisphaerae bacterium
GCTGGAGACACTCAGTCAGTTTGAGGACCGCTGCATCCCAGTGATGCTCAGCTGCACCGACCAGACCGAACCAACTGGAACCAGCCACGGTGATGGGGTACTGATCTGCCCCCCCACCACTACTCCGGCAGTGGCCGCCTCAATGCTGATGGCGCTGTGGAGCCAAAGCCCAACCCTGATTTCGCTGAGCAACGAGTTGCGGATAATCCAGACCCAACAGGGTGGACTGGTGGAACAGATCGGGAAAATGGACGAGGAACTGCGCCTGGCTGCGCAACTACAGCAGGAATTCCTGCCCGCCGAGTTGCCCCGGATTGGTGACATTGCATTTGATGTGTTATTTCGCCCGGCCGGGTACGTCAGTGGCGATATCTACGATATTCAACGCCTCGATGAAAATCACCTTGGTTTCTTTGTTGCCGATGCCGTTGGGCATGGCGTCCCGGCAGCACTGCTGACCATGTACATCAAGCGGTCGCTACATACCAAGAAGTTGGCCCCAAACTGCGCCCTCGGCTATGAGATTATTCAGCCCAGCGAGGCCTTGGCCCTGCTTAACCAGGACATGGTGGCACGCCAGTCTGGCCGGGTACGATTTGCAACTGCGTGCTATGGGATCATCAATTGTGCAACACACTCCATGATTCTGGCCCGAGCTGGACACCCGTTCCCGATTCTCCTGCGAGCTGATGGATCGACGGACATGGTTGCACCCGAAGGCAGTCTGCTTGGGGTATTTCCGGATGAAGTTTTTGAACAAACAACCGTCGACCTGGGGCCTGGCGATCGGCTGTTGGTTTATAGCGATGGCTTCGAAATGGCGTTTCCGGGCAAGGAGGAGAATCAGCCAGTGGCCAACGATCGTTACACGACTGAATTCGAGCGGTTACGGTACGGCCCGATCGATAAGGCCCTGGCCCGCCTGAACGTCACGCTCGATGCACAGACCGGATCGCTGAACCAGCGAGATGATCTGACCGTGCTGTGCCTGGAGGTCAAAAAAAATGCTGCGGCACATGCGGCGTGACCCCGACCCCCGTCCCTCCCAAACTTCACAACCGGCCCACGCGCAAGTCAGCTCACCTTAATCATCTATGAATCCTGCCTCGCGCAGCAGTTCTATTGATACATCACTACGCTGTTGCTGACGCAGTGCATGCACAAGCGTCTTGGCCAGAATATCGCATTCCAGATTGACCCGGTCGCCAACCCGGACTTGGACCAGGGTAGTCAACCCCAGCGTCGTGGGAATCAGTGCAATCTCAAATGTTTCAGGGCCGACCTTGGCAATGGTCAGACTGACGCCGTCAACCGCAATAGAACCTTTGGGAATGATCCAGTCCATCAGTTCCGCCGGTGGGCAAATGCATAACCGCGGTGTATCTTCATCTCGGCCCACGATCTGGCCGACTCCATCTACGTGGCCTTGCATGAAGTGCCCGCTGAGCGGCTGGTTCGCCAAAACCGCCGGTTCCAGGTTGACCAAAGCTGACCGGGTCAACTGCCCCAGAGTCGTTTTGTCCAGCGTCTCGGGAACCACATCGAAACTCAGAGTGGCCTGATCGAGTTCGGTGATCGTCAAACACACTCCGCTAATGCAGATGGAATCACCACGGGCCGGCATGTATCCCCCGACGGGCTGCCACGTCGAGCGGTCGATAGTCAGATACCGTCCCACTAAACTGGGTGTTACTGTCACAACTTGCCCAGTGGCTTGGACAATCCCGGTGAACATCGGCATGATGGTACCCGACTGCAGCAACGCAACGTACCCGCTCGATCCAGACACCTGGTGTTCATGTTGACGATAGGCATTGCTGATATACCACGGAACACCGTTCGCTTGCCCCGACCCGTAATCACGTGGGAAAGGCTCCGCACCTGTGGTAAGTGAGCAACGCAGTTTTACGCAACAATGGCCCCTGCCGGAGCGAATCGGCATCGCTTTTTGTTGCCTGTTATCATCTTTGACCTCCGACAAGGATCACACTATGCCATTGCGTACCCACACCTGCGGCGAACTGCGAAAGGAGCACATCGGCCAAGCCGTCAGTCTCGCGGGTTGGGTGAACAACTACCGCGACCACGGCGGAGTGATCTTTATCGACCTGCGTGACCGGGAAGGCGTAACACAGAGCGTATTTCACCCCGAAGCGGCCCAAGCCCATACCCTGGCTGACAAGCTCCGCCATGAGGATGTGGTCCAGATCACCGGTAGTGTCATCGAGCGCGTGGACGAGCAAGGCAAGTCACTGGCCAACCCCAAGCTCTCGACCGGTGAGATTGAGGTCAATGCATCGGATCTTGTCATTCTGAACAAATCTCAGACCCCTCCATTTACACCTTCCGATGCCAGCGGAGTCGGCGAGGAAATACGACTGCGCTATCGCTATCTTGATCTGCGCCGTCCGAAGATGCAGCAGATCCTGCGCACCCGGCACCGGGTAGCCAAGATCATGCGCGATTATTTCGACGAGAATGGATTCTATGAAATTGAAACTCCTTTTCTCTGTAAAAGCACGCCAGAGGGCGCTCGCGACTACCTAGTCCCCTCTCGCCTGAATGCGGGGCACTTCTATGCCCTGCCACAAAGCCCTCAGATCTTCAAGCAGATCCTGATGGTGGCGGGCCTCGAGCGGTACGTTCAGATTGCACGATGCTTTCGAGATGAGGACCCGCGTGCCGACCGCCAAGCTGAATTCACACAGCTCGACATGGAGATGAGCTTTGTCGAGGCAGACGATGTCATGGCCATAAATGAACAGCTGGTGCGGCGCATCTGGCAAGAGATTCTTAGGGTCGAAGTTCCACCAGTGCCCCGCATGAACTACCACGAAGCGATCCGTCGGTACGGGTCGGATCGGCCCGATCTGCGATTCGGTCTGGAACTGGTTGATGTCACCGATCTGACTGCCCAAACTGATTTCAAGGTCTTTCGTGGTGCGATTGATGCCGGTGGAATCGTCAAAGCCATTTGCGTCCCGGGCGGTGCCAGCCTCAGTCGCAAGCAAACCGACGCCTTGGCCGAGTGGGTCAAGCAATTTGGCGTGGGAGGACTACCGACCACGAAGGTCCAAGATGGCGATCTGTCGACGGGAATCGCCAAGTTCCTAGAGCCAATATCCGCGGCTCTGATCGATCGAATGGCAGCAACCAACTCAGACCTATTGTGCTTTGGAGTTGATGCCAAGCCACCGGTCGTCGATCGGGCACTGGGTGAATTGCGGATCAAGCTTGCCGGCGATCTGGACATGATTCCGGCTGACCAGTGGCAGTGGCTCTGGGTCGTGGACTTTCCCCTGGTGGAGTGGGATGAGCAACAGAAGCGATGGAACAGCTTGCATCATCCCTTTACGGCACCGGCCGACGAGGATCGGGACCGTCTGGAATCAGATCCGGGCTCGGTAAAGTCGAAGGCCTACGATCTGGTACTCAACGGTTCGGAACTCGGCGGCGGGTCGATTCGAATTCATCAGTCCGAGGTCCAACGGCAGGTCTTTTCACTTCTGGGTATCAATGAGCAACAGGCCCGCCAGAAGTTTGGATTCCTGCTTGACGCGCTGCAATTCGGTGCCCCACCCCATGGCGGCATTGCTTTCGGTCTGGACCGGATCGTTATGCATCTATGCGGTACCACCAACATTCGCGATGTAATGGCATTCCCCAAGACTCAGACTGGCGCAGACCTGATGACCGAGGCCCCGTCGCCGGTAGATGCGGGACAACTCAATGAGTTGCATCTGCGCATCGCGGGCGGGAGCAAGTAGAAACCAACCACCTGAACCGAGGTCTGCCCATTGTCGCTTCCAAGTACACCGTTGTCATTGCAATGGCTGCCTGACCCGATCTAACACCCCTGACCCGACGACCCGAACCATGTGCGGAATCGCGGGCATCGTGCGCTTCGACGGTCAGCCAATCGAACCGATGCGGCTGCAGGCGATGCTTGACCATGTCAGCCACCGCGGGCCCGATGGTCGCGGAGTCTGCGCCGATGGGGCCTGGGCTGCGGCCCATGCACGTTTGAGCATCATCGATCCTGCCACCGGTGGCCAGCCCATGCACGCAGCAGCAGCCCAGACTAAAACACAGACAGGTTCAACCAGTGAGTCGGGGAAACAGGGGCCGCTTTCGGTCGTATTCAATGGTGAAATCTATAACCATCGTGATCTGCGCACGCAGTTGGAAGCCCATGGTCACCAGTTCGTTTCCAACCACAGTGACACCGAAGTGCTGCTGCTTGGATATCGCCAGTGGGGTACCGACTTGCCGGGTCATCTTCGCGGCATGTTTGCCTTTGCAATCTGGGATGCGCAGCGTCACCGCCTGATGTTGTGCCGAGACCGTTTCGGCAAAAAACCACTGTACATCAACCGTGACGGCAGACGCATACTCTTTGCCAGCCTTGTAGGAACGATTGTCACGGCCATGAACCGTGCACCGTCACCGGACCCGATCGCCCTTCTGGATTACTTGCGCCTGGGCTACCCATTCTTGCGATCTATGGTTGATGGCATCGAGGAGCTACCACCAGGTCACTGGATGACGGTAACTGATACCGGAACAGTCTCTACCCAATGCTATTGGGAACCCGCGATGCCTGACCTCGGTAGTTCAACCGCGCGTCTAGCGGCCCTTCCTGACGCCTTGGCTGAAGCTGTTCGTATTCGATTGGAGGCGGACACTCCACTGGGCTGCTTTCTCTCCGGCGGCATTGACTCCTCTATCGTTGCCGCGATGGCTCAACAGCAACTGGCGGCGCAAGGAGGTGATTCGCTGCGCACCTTCAGCGTGGCAATGACACAGGCCCACTACGACGAGTCGCACTACGCCGATATGGTAGCCCGGCACATCGGGGCGCAGCACACATCGCTTCATGCCGATCCCAGCACTGCAATTGATGACCTCACCCACCTGATGACACTGAGCGGCGAGCCAACTGCGGATAGTTCCTTGCTACCAACATATTGGCTGTGCCGGGCTGCCCGGGAACACGTCACGGTCGCCCTGTCGGGCGATGGCGGCGATGAGTTATTCGGAGGTTATGACCGCTATCGTGCACTTCGGTTGATCGCCCGGTGCGGCAGGTACCTGCGGTTACTGCCAGCTGGTGGCGGTGGTGAGCCCAGATCGTCAGTCGCAAGATTCTCGCGATTGGTCCGCGCTGCCCGAGCTGGACCTGAGCCGGCCCGACAATATCGGCGGATGATCTATCTTTTCAGCGAACAGCAGATCCGTGAATTGGGCATCACGGCATCCGACGATCCGATCCCCCCGCTGACCGACTGGCCGGCTTGGCCGGATCCCGTGCCTGCGGCGATGCGATGGGATCTGAAACATTATCTGCCCCATGTGCTGCTGCGGAAAGTGGATCGCGCATCAATGGCAGTCGCCCTAGAGGTCCGATGTCCCCTGCTGGACCAGAGTGTTGGTGATCTGGCCACAGCATTGGGCGAACGGGAGTTGATGCCCAGAAGTCACCCCAAGGCATTGCTGCGTGCCATGGCTGATAAATTGCTGCCGGCAGCAATCGCCCGACGAAAAAAACAGGGATTTGCGATACCCATCGGTGCCTGGATGCGCCAAGAACTCAAGCAGCCTCTGGCCGACCGATTATTTGATGGCACGCTATCGCAACTGGGCCTGAAAATGGATCCAGTCCGGCACTGGTTTGATCAACACGTCAATGGCAGGGTTAATCACACACACCGCCTCTTCGCCCTCCTGCAATTGTCGCTATGGGGCCAATGGCTGCGGTCGGCCAAGGGCATAACTCACATGTCCAGAGACCCATGATGGGCATGGGTTTGGCAACGAGGCGATTGACGGATAATCAAACCCTAGCGACTGGATTCCCTCCAGCACCCCACTTACAAGTTTGAAGGTTCTCTGCCCCTCCCTCTATCCTTGGATCTGGACTCTTGTCCCTGCTTGTACCCTCGGACTGTTCATGCCGCTGCACATCTTGGTACGATCGATCTGAACGACAACGGGTATACCCCCCGATGAATAGATATCACATCATGCTATTGGCCGTTCTGCTCGCGCCGACCAGTGTTTTGGCGCAGGGCCACCCGATCAAGATCGGGTTTTACAATGTGCTGAATCTGTTTGATGTCTTCGATGATCCTTATACGGCAGACGAAGGCATACCGATAAAGTCACGCAACCAGATCAAGTTATTGGCTCAGGTGATCCAACGGCTAGATGCCGACGTACTGGGCCTATGCGAGGCTGAGAACCAGCACGTTCTCAAGGAGATGGTGACTGAATTTCTTCCTGAAATGGGCTACGAGTTCATTGCCATACCCGAAAGCAATAGTAAACGGGGTGTCAAACTCGGCCTGCTCAGCCGGTGTCCGATCATCAGCATCACCAGTTATCGATGGGGAAAGTGGCAGCACAAGGATGATCCACACTGGTGGTGGTTTGCTCGCGACTTGATGCATGCGAGGGCGCAGGCTAAAGGGCAGGTGATTGATGTCTTCGTGGTACAGCTGAAGAGCAAGGGTGATCCCAAAAGTGTGGCTTGGCGCACCGTCGAAGCGGCGGAATCCCGCCGTATCATCGAGGACCTGCTCGCCGAAGATCCAAATCGCCTACTGGCACTGATTGGTGACTTCAACTCCACACCGGAAGAACCCGCGACTCGATCGCTGCTGGTGCCCGATGAATCCGGACGGCCTGTGCTTGTTGATCTGCATGCTGAACTCCCGTTTGCCCAACGCATCACCCGATATGGCAAGAAGCATCCCAGTGAAATCCTTGACTTCATCCTCGCCAGCCCTGCACTAGCGGCACGCCATGTCAGTGGTTCGGCAGAGATATTCGCACCCGAACCGATCACCCAGGGTTCCGACCACATGGCAATTGCGGCAACGTTTGCATTGAATCCGTAGGTGCCGGATACCCCACGGTCGAGCCCGCCGCCACTTTTCTGAACCCGAGTGACAATCTCCCACTCTCAACCTTTTCCTGGCACTGAAATTTTTTCTTCATCCCACGATCAACCCCATGCATGACCCACTTCATATCGAAATCTTCTGCCTGGGCCAATGGATGACCAATTGCTACATCGTCTACGGCCGGCAATCTTGCTGGATCGTGGATGTGGGATTCGAGCCAGAGCCCATGTTCAGATTCATTGAACAGAAAAACCTGTCCGTTGAACGGATCGTTCTGACTCACGCACACGTGGACCACATCGCCGGCCTGGCCGATGCCGCCGGGAGATTTCCCGACGCACCGATCGCAATTCATGAATCTGAACATAACTTTGCCGCCAATCCTGAGCTGAACTTATCCGCCTTTCTCGCTGAGCCGGTGTCAGCACCGACTCCCACTGAAACGCTTGTCCACGGCGATATGCTCGAATTGTCAGGGCATCAATTCGCGATCCGGCACACGCCCGGCCACAGTCCGGGCGGTATCACTCTATACCAGCCACAGATGACGGTGGCACTCGTCGGAGACACTCTTTTTGACGGCAGCATCGGCCGACACGATTTTCCCACGTCCAACTTTGCCCAGTTGCAACAGAGCATCCGGGAGCAGCTCTACAGCCTCCCTGATCAGACACGTGTGCTACCGGGACACATGGGACCGACGACGATCGGCAAGGAAAAGGCGACCAACCCTTTCGTGCGGGACTGAGCGATCTCTTTAATGAATGAATGTCTTGCGCTTCTTCCCTGTCAGATAGCTCTCGATCACAGTGGATGAAAGATCCTCGCTGGTACAGTAATAGGCCATGCCACGTGTCAGGCGCGTCATCTGGTCGACAAAACCAACCCAGTCCATTGCCCAATAGTCTTCTATCAGGGCAAAGGTGGCGATCCGGATGCCCTGTTGCTGGCAGCGAAGCGCTTCGGCCAATGTGATGTCACGGGACTTACCCGTCGGCGGGTACAACAGGTACAGCATCTCCCCTCCAGCTTTGTTCGGCTCGATGTGCGCTGTGGGCTGGCCATCAGTGACAATGAAGATCTGCTTGTTCGCGGCGCTGCGCCGGCTCAAGATCTGCCGGGCCAAACGCAGACCCAACTGCAAATTCGTAAAGTGTAGAGGGATCTTGTCCTTCGATGCGAGGGCCTGGTCTAGGGGCACACGCAGTCGCACCTGCTCATTACGGATGCTGACAGGTTTGGGCATCAGGAGCGGGATGTCGCGATCATCGATGGCGTCGGCCAGCGAGTAGAACCCCACGTGGTCCAGCGTGTCCTGTGGGAATCGTTGGCGGATCATCGCCGCCATCCCCAAAGCCACTCGCTTGGCCTGGTAAAAACGGCCCCATCGCATCATTGATCCGGATTGGTCGATGAGCATTACGGTGGCACAGTCAGCCGAACTTTCGGTCACGTACAGTTCAAAGTCATCCGATCTCATCTGAATCGGTGGCCGCGACGTCACGTTGCTGTCGCGATGAAGGGCGTTGCGCAACGTTGCGTTCAGTTCGATCTCACTTAGTGGATCGCCAAATTGATAGGGCCGAGTTCCCTCAGTGCGCTCGGTCGTTCGGCCCGAGGCGATGGTCGGATGACCCTCCCGGCTTCCCTGACGCAATCCTGAAAATATTTCCAGGAGCGCCTGATGCTGTAAACCCTGAAGCATCTTTGGCGTCAACCGCAGTTTTCCCCCGCTTCCTGCGTTTGGGTCTACCTCCAGCAGGCCAGCCTCGATCAACTGCTGAATGTAATCGGCCTGATCGGGATCGAGGTTCTCCATGGCGTCGAGCCCCTCCTGCCCGTACTGCATGATGAAGGCAGCAAGCTTTGGATCCAGAAACAGCATGTCCGGAGTTAGAAAATTCTGTCCACTGAATTCACTGTAGTCGTAGCGCATCGGCTGGCTCGTGGGGTAATTGTAGCCGCCTTAGCACGTCAGCCTCATCCGTCCGTCAGAGAGGTGCCCGCTTGGGCACACCCGGGTCGCGAGGATACTTCCAAGGAGTGGGCCGATCCTTCCCGATGGCAATAACCACCAATTGGTTTTCAAACGACTCGGGGTACGCATCAAAAACGGCCAGTTCACCAGCGCCCAACACGGCCATGGCGTCGGCAGCAGCGGCCAATTCGGCCTCGGCCTTGGGCCCTTTCATTGCCAGAATGGCTCCACCAACCTTGACCAACGGTAGTGAATATTCCAAGACCACCGACATCGTGCCAATCGCACGGCTGACTGCCACGTCGTATTGCTGGCGGTGTTCCGGGTGGTGGCCGATGGTCTCGGCTCGGCCCTGGACCGTCGTGACCCGGTGCAGACCCAGCCGTTCAATACAGCTATCTAGAAACTGCGATTTCTTGCCCGTTGCTTCAAGTAGCGTCACCGATAGGTCTTCACGGGTGACCGCGATCGGGATGCCAGGCAGCCCCCCACCACTGCCGATGTCAATCACGGTCGCTTCCGGTGCAAAATTCTCCAGGGCTGGAAGCAGCGTTAAGGAATCGATGATCAGACGGTGCCACGCCTCCTGACGGCTCCGCACCGCTGTCAGGTTGACCCGGCGGTTGTGCTCCATCAGGAACTCCAGATAGACCGCCAGACGTTCGAGTATGGCCCCCGAAAGGTCGAAGCCCAGTGCCTCCAGATCTGCATGAACCGAATCGGGAATATCCATCTACGAAGCCTAAAGTGTCGAGGGACAAGCGTAAAGTACTTGTAAGTCCCCCTTGGCCCGCGCATAAAGCCAGAACTGCCAACAGCCGCCCTCCGCCAACGCAAGCATTGTCACAGTCGAAGCCCCAGAGCACCAATTGTGATCTATCTGTTGTGATGAAGGTGCTCTACACCTTCCCTTTGCTACTACTGGCACCTAGCAACTGGGCCCAAGCTCCGAAGCCTCTCGCTATCTCCAATCACTTCTACAATTCACGCCGTATGCCGGAAACCACCTGGCTAATGCCACCAATTGCGCGCTGGCCACGATAGGTCTTGGGCCGACCGAACTCGAAGCTCGGGCGGCCAATGACCCTCGCTCGCCGGGAGGCAAAATTCAGTGTCAGGCCGATCATTGCAAAAGTCGCCAACAAGGACGAACCGCCATAGGACACCAGCGGCAGTGTGATGCCCGTGATAGGAAGCAAGCCCACATGCATACCGATGTTGATCATCGCTTGAGTAAAGATGGTTGCGGCAAATCCGACACAGGCAAGACGAGCAAACGGATCCTTGGTACGGGCCGCCACCAGCACTATTGAGAAGACCAGTAGCCAGTACAGGGCCGCCGTACCCCATGCCCCAACCAGGCCCCACCGGTTGGCAATTACTGCAAAAATCATGTCCGTGTGATCGTGCGGTAGCGTGTTGTAGCGCACGATGACCTGCGATTGAACAGCACCGTATCCGGTGATACCGCCGGCACCAATGAGCATCATGGCCTTGTTCGCCTGGTAGCCCTCATCATCAATGTATCGCGTCTGGCCTTGGGCCATGCTGATTGCACTGACAATTCTCTGTCGTTGGTGCGGCTTGAGAACCTGAAGCGGTTCAGGTGCCCAGAGTGAGATCACGATGACTACGGCCATCGCTGTAGCAGCGATGGCCATCAGTCCTCCAAGATGGCGCAACTTCGCACCGGCCGCCACCAGCATTGCCAGAAGTACAGGGCCAAACACCATCGCCGTTCCCAGGTCCGGCTGCTGGTAGATCAAAAGCACTGGAACCAGCATGATCACGAAGGGCACGAGCAGGCCGAACAGTGTTCGGTAACTGCTGCCGTAACGCA
>CAUZOD010000078.1:0-10625 GCA_963581115.1 Phycisphaerae bacterium
AATTTACGTTCTAGGCGGCAGTTTCACAGACGGCAAGCAGAACGTATTCCTCCGCGAGGTCTTGAGTTGGGACCCGCACACGAAAAGGTGGGAGAAATGCGCGAACTTGCCCCGGCCAACCACGGGGGCGAGCGGCGTGACCTATAAGAATCGCTACGTGATATTTCTCGGTGGATATGGAGAGATAGTGCCACGTCAGTTTGCGCCCGACGGCAAAGTCCGGCGATCCTTCCTATCCGAAATCTTGGTGTACGACGTGAAAGAAGACCGACACCTTCGCAATACTCCCTTGCTGCGAGCGGTCCTTGACAGTGGGGCCGCCTGCGATGGGGAATCAATCTATGTGATCGGTGGCGAAGAGACCCCAAACCGAACGCGGGTCGACTGGCTCCAGATCGCCCGGATCTGGAATCCCACTTTCGAAACCCCGAGTGATCGATAGATACCAGAGGTTGGCATGTCAGATGAACTCCAATAGCTCACCGAACCCAATACGATACAGAGATATCCAAGGAGTTCTATCATGAAACGATCTTTGGTCGATCGCACCATCGAGATCGCCAAGCAGGCATTTGATGGCATTGGATTCAAACTACCTCCTTTTGCGTTCTGGACGGTCGATGACTGGAAAGGCAAAGGCTCAGATGTAGATGAGATCCGAAAATGCATGCTGGGATGGGATGTAACAGATTTTGGACAAGGCATTTTTCTGAAACTTGGCCGTACACTATTTACCCTTCGGAATGGTTCAACACACTATGATTCAAGTAAAGACTACGCAGAAAAACTGATCTTAGATCCCGAAGGCCAACGCCCTCCACTCCATTTCCACCGCCACAAGATGGAAGACATTATTAATCGCGGTGGTGGTAATATTCTCATTCGTTTGTACAAAACTGATTCCGATGGCCAATGCAGTAACGATGACTTCACCCTGCAAGTTGATGGACAGACTCGCAGGGTTGCTCCTGGCGACCAACTGCGGCTTGAGCCGGGGCAGAGCGCGTGTATACCACCAGGCACAATTCACCAGTTCTGGGGCGAAGAAGGCACCGGGATCAGAATCGATGGCGTGGGTTATACCGTGAGCGGCGAGGTCAGTAGAGTCTGCGATGATTGGAACGACAACTGCTGGCTCGAACCATGCGAACGCTTCTGTACGATCGCGGAAGATGAACCCGCGAAGCACTATCTAGTCCATGAATACCCGGCATAGCAAATATGGGTGCCATCCACGCCAAACAGACAGGCATCACCAGATCCGGTAAGGGGTTGCCACCTAGAGTCAGTACTTATCGAAATCCTGCTATCCGCTAATCGAGTTGACGTCGGCACCACCAAACAGTGGGCTAGACCTAGACAGGTCATATGTAACCGATGGATTGACGGTATTGATCACACCGAGATTAGAGTGATCAATTACCTTGACGAATTTCCCGTACGTTTGTCGTCAACCCATGATCCATGCCCTCGCGGCGCTCCAACTCAATCATCGCACGCGGTCGGCAGTTGACTATAAACGCGCGACGATGCGTATTAGTGCTGTTGCCACGAGAATAATGCAGCGCAGCACCCACGTGCAGCACGGCACTGCCCGCTGGGAGCGGCACCGGGACGCCTTCCTCTTCCGAAGCATCACACTCCAGTGCGCCTCCGCCCTTCCCCGCCTCCCAATGCTCACGCAATGGTTTCCTATGCGCGCCGGGCACATACCACATACACCCATTGTCGACCGTCGCTTCATCCAGCGCCATCCAGACGCTCAATGATCGGTTGTCAGGCAGATTAATCCAGTAAGCCATGTCCTGATGCCACGGTGTGGATGTATTCGTATTCGGAAACTTGTTGATCAGCATGTCAAAGTCAAATGCCATATCATCGCCGAAAAACTTCCTTGCAATTGCCAGCGAGCGAAGATGCAGTGGTGCATCATGCAGCACAGGCACCCGGACGCTTGGCCACATAATCTGCGTGATTCGCTCGGGTGCAGCGATATCGGATTCGTCTTCGACGTGCCCCCCTAGATCCGCTCGCAGATGCCCCGTTGCAATATTTCCGGAAAGAAATGCATCGTACAACTGCACGTACCGATCAACCTGCTGCGGCGTCAACACGCCATCGACACGAACGAATCCCTGATCCTTCAACTGCGTGGCTTGGGCACAGGTCAATTCTATTTGTTCATTCATGACATATTCCTATCTTTCGGCTCATAATGCCCCAAACTGTCAACAACCCCTTCTCCCGCATTAAGCATGAAGAGCCTCGCAATGCGAAACGTATTGCTCAAATCCAACCTGCACGCAATAGGGAAAATTATACTTCAAACCTAATATTTTCTCCTCCACATCAGGTATCAACGATGATCAAGTTAGGCGAGACAACCGCACCGAGGGGCGGTCTTGGCTAAAATATCCCTCCATGGCAATCATCGAGTTGGCAAGCCTGACCAAGTCCTACCGAGTCTACCAGAAGAAGGAGGGTCTACTGGCGTCGATCGGTGGCTTGTTCTGGCGCGAGCACAGGCTCGTTGAAGCTGTCCGCGGCATCGATCTGTCCATCGATGAAGGCGAGTTCATTGCCTTCCTGGGGCCCAACGGGGCAGGGAAGACCACAACGTTGAAACTGCTTTCCGGCGTCATCAACCCGACATCGGGCATGGCCCGCGTGATGGGCCACATCCCGTGGAAGCGAGAGAACGCCTACCGTCGGCGGTTTGCCCTGGTCATGGGCCAGAAGAATCAGCTCTGGTGGGATCTACCGGCCAACGAATCGTTCCGCCTACACCAACAGATCTACCGGATCGAGCCAGATGCATTTGGACGTACCCGCGACGAGTTGGTCGAGCTGCTTGACGTCCCGCACCTGCTGGGTCAACCCGTGCGGGAACTGTCCCTCGGAGAGCGAATGAAGATGGAGCTGATCGGGGCCATGCTCCACTCGCCGCAGGTGCTGTTCCTGGACGAACCGACAATTGGTCTGGATGTGGTGGCGCAACACAACATCCAGGAATTTCTGCGCTACTACCAGCAGGTGCGCAAGATTACCATTATCTTGACCAGCCATTACATGAAAGATGTGGCCGCCCTTTGCAAGCGGGTCGTGATCATTAATGAAGGCCGGATCGTGTATGACGGATCCTTAAAGGGTATTGTAAACCGATTCAGCGGACACAAGATCATTACAGCCCATTTTGCGCACGACTCCTTGCCTGACCTGTCTTCATTTGGCGAGGTGATCGATCAAGCTTCCCCACGAATAAAGCTGCGGGTGGGCCGAAAGGAGGTGACGCGGGTCCTGGGCCACATCCTCACCAAACGCGGCCTCGAAGACATCAGCGTGGAAGACCCTCCATTGGAAGAGGCAATTGCAGGGGCGTTCACGGCCGCAAAAAGCCGTTCGCAGTAGCGCGTCGAACCCCATTGGAATACAGATGATCGCGACTTGGTGGACCATTTTCAAAATCAGCCTGGAAGAACGTCTGGTCTACCGAGCAGATTTTGCCTTCGGCACACTGATGCGATTTCTGCCGATCATCACCCAGATCTTTCTCTGGAAAGCAATCTTCACCGCCACGCGCGGCGACGAGATCGCCGGTTACGCCTACCACGATTTCATTGCCTATTACATGCTGACCATGATTAGTCGGGCGCTCTCAAGCATGCCCGGTCTGGCCGAAGGGATCTCGCTCCAGGTTCGCGAAGGCGAGATCAAGAAGTTCCTTATCCAGCCCGTGGATATGATCGGCTATCTGTTCCTGATGCGCATCGCCCACAAGTTGGTCTATTACCTAATCGCGCTGGCCCCGGTTGGGCTGGTGTTCTACCTGTGTCGCGGCTTCTTCTCTGGCTGGCCTGATGGCCCGACGCTGGGGGCCTACTTTGCCGCCTTGGCGATGTCATTTTTGCTGGGGTTCTTCCTCGAGACGGTGATTGGGATGATCAGCTTCTGGTGGCTGGAGGTCAGTTCCCTGCTCTTTGTGTATATGCTGCTTAATTTTTTTCTTTCGGGGCACATGTTTCCCCTGGACATCCTGCCCGAGCCGTGGGAGTCCCTATTCCGCTTCCTGCCCCTGCAATACCTAGCCTACTTCCCTACAGCCGTATTCCTAGGCAAGGTCGAGGGTGGGGATCTGATTTACGGTTTGGGCATTCAACTCGCATGGGTGCTCTTCTTCGCAGCATTGAGTCGGATCGCGTTCCATTTTGGTGTCAAACGCTACAGTGGATTTGGTGGCTAAGGGTTCCAAAAAACAGCTATTACTTTTAAAAAGTACAAAGAACATAAGACCACACGTGCAATGATCTCGTAATGTCTAACTTATTTTCCTAAACCGATGTCTCAACATCCTTCCTATCTCAATGTGCTGCTCACGTTCGCCCGCAATAGCCTGGTGCGGGAGATGTCTTTCCGGGGAAATTTCCTGTTGCAGAGCATCGCCGCAATGATGTGGACGGTGATGAACCTGTTGTTTTATATCCTGATCTTTGAATTTACCGATGAGATCGGGAAAGATACCGGATGGAGCAGATACCCCTATTTCATCTTTCTGGCCACCACGATGATAGTCAACAGTCTGATGCAGACCTTCGTCATACCCAACGCCCAGGAGTTCAGTGAGTTGATCCGTACGGGGCGATTGGATTTCGCAATGTGCAAACCAATTGACACGCAGTTTCTGATTTCATTGCACCGCGTGAATTGGGCCTCTCTCTCTAATTTCATGTTCGGCGCTGGCCTGATGATCTGGTCTCTGACCCGGCTGGGCGATCCTCCCGCCATAGCCCAAATCATGCTCTACCCGCTCTACGTGTTGTGTGGAGTGGGGATTCTCTACAGCGTGATGATCACTCTGGCTGCAGCGAGCGTCTGGACGGTCCGGAACCAGTCGATGGGCGACTTCTTCTTCTACATCACCACCTTTTCACGCTACCCCATGGAGATTTACCGCGGCCCTTTCGGCTGTCCCCTCCAATGGTTGTTCACCTTCCTGTTCCCAATCTTGATCGCGATCAATGTGCCAGCACGTCTTATGGCCAAGCCGCTGAGACCCTCAGAGTGGTACCTGACAGTCTTCGCGATCTTCGCCACCACCGCCTGCCTGGCCGTATCAAGGATTGTGTTTAAGACGTCGCTGAAACGTTATCGCAGTGCCAGCAGCTGAGTTTAGAGTGGTTTCATTCAAGACGTAGCGTTATCTGCCAATAAGGACGAGCCTGACAAGGAGGCCGATGCAGGCGATATGAGTGATGCATTGACCCAGAAGCAATGGCGATTCTGCCGATAGTACGTCTTTGACAAGTATGCTGAAAACGCCTCGCGCTGCTACCAGATCGCCTATCGGGACAGTGGTCGGCCCGACCAAACCAGCATGGTCAATACGTCTCGTCTTCTTGGCCGTCCACCTATCCGCAAGACGATGAATCAGCTACGAATGGAACTGCGAACCAGCCAACAACTCACGCCCGAACACCACATGCGACACCTTGCAGACCTGCGTGATCAGGCGATCATCAAGCATCAGAGTCTGCTGCCGTTCACACTGAGGAGCTACGCGGGCGGACGATGGGCTTCTACACTGATCAAGTGGAACTCGCGATCCCGAGTTCCACCACTGAAATACTTAGCCGACTCCTGGCCGAAAATCCCGCGATACGAGGCCAGATAGAAATCAAAATGCCCCTTTTACTGCCCCGTAGCTCTGTTGCCTCGGCGTCGTTGACATCCTCGTACCCGGCCAGACGGCTGTAGATCGACTGGCGGAGCAGCGACGCCATACTGTGCTGGATGTTGCCGCCAGTGCGCAAGTCCACCAGCTTCATGCCAGCTGAATCGGTCAGACCTGCCGTGTCATCGAGGTTGCGGTAAGGGAACAAGCCGGCGTCCGAACTGACCCGCGCCCCGTGAAACGCGAGCTTGATGGTGCGGTCAAAACCGACCCGCAAGGCGTCCTTGCCTGTTTCACCCATTGGGTTCTGTCCTTATCCGAAGGTTGGCGAGATGAAATCACCATAGAATGCAGGCCAGCACGACGTGGGTTGCAGAGGATCGCTCATGTCATCTGGGAAATTCTGGTATATACTGCGACAAGTAAGCATCGCCTGGCGGTGGCCGAGGCGTCGTCACCCCCAAGCCGGAGTTTCCTTCACCCTCGGAGGATTGGATGATGGGCTGGAATCAGCAACAGTTGCAGGAATTTGACAAGCTTGGATATCTGTTTGTGCCTGGCCTTTTGCCAACGCATCAGATCACGGAGCTCAATAGCGCCGTGCCCCGCCTGCTTGCGGGCGAGGAACAGAGTGACGGTATCCATCGCGAGCGAGAACGCAGTGGGGCTGTGCGTCAGGTGTACCTGACGCACCGTTACTGCCCGCCGTTCAAGGCGCTGTCGAAGAATGCGGCGATTGTCGAACCGGTCAAGCAGATCCTAGGCAAGGACATTTACATCTGGCACAGTAAGATCAATGTCAAAGATGCCTTTGAGGGTACCGTGTGGCTATGGCATCAGGACTACGGTTATTGGATGTGGGACGGCGTCGATCCCAAGCTCGTGTCCGTGATGGTGTTTCTGGATAAAGCGACATTGAATAACGGGTGCTTGATGGTCGCGGCTGGCTCGCACAAGTGGGACCGGCTTGAACACTACGCAGACGAGGAGACCACGAGCTATAAGCAGTGGTGTGTTGATACGGAGACGCTCAAGCAAAGACTGACAGAGCAGATGATTCAGCCGATAACCGGAGAGCCTGGCGACGTGCTGTTCTTCCACTGCAATCTGCTGCACGGCAGCGGCCACAACATGTCGCCGCTACCGCGCAAGACGATCATCATTGCCTACAACGAGCTGAACAACAAGCCCCGTTCCGTGGAAAAGCCCAGGCCCGACTGGGCGGTTGCGCGACAGTTTGAGCCTGTCTAAGGGGGAGGCGATCAGCCGCGGCCGCGCGAATAAGCTGCCACGCTGCGCCTGGGCCGCGATCGACCATATGGCTGAAGCTTGCGGATGTCAGCTGCAGCAGCTTAATACTCATCACGGCCCCTTGGCACTTTGGAATGCCCTGGAAGTGAAAATCGATGAGCACGCGCAGCGATTGAATAATCGGGGTGTGATCACTGATCTGCACGAGGACGAACTTTTCGGGATTCGGTTCGCCGCCGCGCCGCTAGCCCCGAAGAACTGCCTGCGCAAGAATCTTGTGCGCCACCTCCATGGTCTTGAGGCAGTCGCGAAATGGCGAACTGGTCTGTTCCCGGCCGTGCTTGATTGAATCGATGAACTCGCGGTTCTTGGCTCTGAATCCGCCGTAGACGTACACCTCGTCGCTGCCGGCGACCCTTTGGGTGTCGTATTCAACGCCTTCGTAATCACCATCTGCAAAGAGACGGGCTTTGCCTTCCACTTCGGCGTCGGTGTAGATGCCCGGCGCATGCATCTGCACGCGATACACGCGCCGGCCGCTGCTCCAGCTGTTGATGACATAGCCGATAGACCCATTGTCGAACAGTAGCGTGGCCCCGATCCAATTGATGTCGGGGACCTGCACGCACTTACAGTGACTCTCAACCGTCACCACTTCGCCGCCACACATCCAGCGCACCGTGTCGATCGAGTGGGTGCAGTCGCCCAGCATCCGATCGTACGCGGTCGTGGCGGGGGTGATCTGGTATTTGTAGAACTCACACACCGCGTGCGTCATGGGTCCCCGCTCCAAGCACGCCTGCCGCATCTTGATCAGCAAGGGACACGAACGGCGCTGATGGCTGACTTGTGTCACACAGCCGTGCTTGTCGGCCAGGTGGGCCAGAATCTCGGCTTGATGGAGGTTTAGACCCATCGGTTTTTCGATATAGAGATTCAGACCTTGCTGCAGACACCACACCCAGATGTCATACATGTGCTGTGGCTGGCCGATGGCGTACACACCGTCCGGACTCAACTGCTCGATCATCTGCCGGTAGTCGGTGTACCGTTTGGAAACACCATATTTGTCGGCCGTGGCATTGAGAGCTTCGGCATTAATGTCGCAGATGCCAATGAGGTCTACGTCTTCGAAAGAAGCGAGCGAGGGATAATGGACACTGTTGGCCATCTGGCCCGCTCCGATGACCGCCACGCGAACCGTCGCAGATGTGCCGGAGTCGGACATTAGACTCTTACCTTGTAACTTCTTGCCACGATGCGCAAAAGTCCGTAAATCAAAAATTTCAAATCAAAAATTGCGGCCCCGCCGCGTTTGGTCGCTTGGTTTCGTCATATGACATTGGCAGGAGTATAGCCTCAATGCTGGACAGCGTCAGAGACCGCCGTCTCGGCAATAGAGACCCGGGTCGCCTCTCTCTGAGCAGGTTTAGGCTCGCAATACGCGATGGACGGTCCGTAGGCTTGTCTGGATACCTGATCGAATGAGGTGACGGGCGATCGTTCGCGTGCCAAACTCAGGCTCAGGGCAGAGCCGACGCAATTGGAACTGTGAAATTGGCCCATCGTTAGAAAGTGCGCGTTACTCTTTGACGGGCAGGACTTACTCGCGATCGGCCCAAGGAAGGTGTAAGCTCGGCGTCAGTGCCCATTTGGTCGCGCCGAGTTAGCGAAATCAGAGGGAACTCCCCGATCGCGACGGTTTTCGAACCAAATCTCTGAAGGGTTTCCAGACCGCTATCTCTGGCAAAGAATGGGATTTTCGTGATCTGTCTTGGACAGACGCAGGCGGTTTCGACTTGGACCCTCGGGGAAAATAGTTACGTTGATGGCTTGAAGGCCCGGCCGTGGAGCCGGGAATGTCAATTGGGAAATATTGAACTCTGGAACAGAATCATGAATCGCACGATGAGAGAACATCTTCTATTTGTCTTCGTTTACGCGATTGCGCCGGCAGTAGCGGCCAACGACACAACGCGATTCTTCGAATCGCACCCGAACCAGATCGACATCGAGGAACGGGACGACCGCATCCTCTTCGCCAACAAGCAGATCGGCCTGGAATTCGTCAAGGCTGAACGCGGATTCCAGCTCAATCGGCTCTACGGCATCGCCGAGGACCAGGACTACCTGGCAGAGGACGCGGTCAACGGTGACCTCTTCGAGATCATTATGACGCTCGATCCCGAACACGTTCGCAAGGACGAACGGTGGAAGACCAAGATGTCGCTTATGGGGATCATCGACGAGATGGCGGGCGATGACTTCCCGATCGGTCCACAGGCGGGCAAGTCCCTATCCTCGCGACACGAACAGAGTGATACCACCTCTGCGCTGCATCTGGAGTGGAAGGAAATTGACGTTCGTGAAAACAAGGGGGTCGTGAACGTGGAGGTCACGGTCACCCTGCGGGCCGGAGATCCGCTCTCGTACTGGCGGATCAATATACGCAACCGAGGCTCGCGGTACGGGATCGAGCGAGTGCGCTTTCCGATCCTGTGACTGGCACCCATTGGGAAGCCGGAAGACGACGTTCTTGCCTATCCCAGGGGGCGAGGCTGCCTGGTGGAGAACCCGTTCAACGATCGCCGAATCGAAGGTTTTTATGCGCACAATTTCAACATGCAGTTCCAGGCGCTCTACAACAAGGAAAACGGCAAAGGGATCTACCTGGCAACCCTCGATTCGGCCCCAAGCTTTATGCACCTCCAGATCGCCGGTACCCGTTCAGAGATATCGTGGCGTCCCGGCCACTTCCCGCCGAACATCACCTTTGCCTGAGAAGACTTCTCGCTCCTGTACGACTGCGTGGCGGGGCCTTTCCAAGGGGACTGGTTCGATGCCTGCCAGATCTACCGCCGATGGGCCTTGAACCAGTCCTGGTGCTGAAAGGGACTGCTCCGGACCCGTGAGGAGGCCCCCAAGTGGTACAAGGAATCGCCGCTGTTCTTGTACACCTCGCTGAGCGATTCCTTCGCAGGCACGCATTCGATGGAAAAGAACATGCTTATCGCCGCTGCCCACCTCCGCGAATTTCTTGACTAGACCGGCATGCGGTTGCCTGCCGACTGGCGTGGCTGGAAGGATTACCAGCCCGATCGGAGTACGTACAACGTGCCGTTCAATCGCTACCGGTCGCGCAGCACGGGAAGGTGGGCCGCGTGGGGGCCCACCAATGCCCACGACGGGAACTACCCGGGAATAGGCGCCCTGAGCAATTTCTCGGCAGAGTGTAAGCACCTGCGCGAAGACGGAGGCATGGTGATCCCGTACAAGGCGCTCGAAATATTTGACCAGGGGGCGACCGAGAACTCGCCGTACGCGGCCGAGGCCAAACCCAACATCACTCTCGGGACCTTTACGGGGCCATGCGTGTATGGGCGGCAGAGATGTCCTGGCAGCCCTGCGGCTGAGCCCAGTGGTGGCGAGACAGAATGAGGGAGTCCTGTGTTCTCATGCTGGAGCGCGAGAACGTGGGCGGGTTCTATCTGGACGTGATGCAGGGTAGCAGTCTGCCCTGCTACTGGACGCCGCACGGCCATAGCGCCGCGGGTGGAACCTCCATGACGGAGGCCATGCACGGACTGACGGAGTATATCTTCGATGCGGTCAAGGCCCAAGACCCTGAGGCGATTATCACCGGAGAGAATCCAAGCGAGCACATGATCGATGTGATTGACGGATCCCTCATCGGCACCTTGTCGCG
>CAUZOD010000079.1:0-10593 GCA_963581115.1 Phycisphaerae bacterium
ATCGGAGATAGACTCGGCGATTGGGAAATCACCTTTCTTGAATCCGAACATCTGCTGGTAGAACGGCTGTAGATGGATGCATGGGTAGTCATTGGCAGTACCGATCTCATGGCGGTGTAACCCTGTGATGATGCGATTTCGCTCAATGCGACCGTAAAGATTGTTCAGGCGAATGACGAATCGGCCCCAGGACATCTCCTGTTCATTGCCGGGTGAGACATTGGGCAGCACCAGGTCATCCCAGTTCAGCAGGTGCCGCATGTACCGGGCCGCGACTTCACGACGTAGGCTCAGGATTCGGTCAATCCTCTCCATCTGGGCTACTCCGAGGCTGCAGGCCAACTCTGACAGTCGGCAGTTGTCGCCAAGTCTCTCGTGATCTACCGGAGCATTGGTTGGTGGCGAGTCCGGATCCGGGTCGGGTGGTCGGCCCTGATTGCGTAAGGACCGACACGTACGTGTCAGCCGATCATCGTCGGTCACGATGGCACCGCCTTCCCCGGCGGTGATCTGGCAATCATAGGAGAAGCTTACAACACTGGCCCGGCCGAAGGATCCGGTAAGTCGGCTGTCAAACCGTCCGCCAAAGGCTGCACGGGCATCCTCGAGCAGTGGCACCTCATGGTTCAGGGCAATCTGCTCGATCCGATGCATATGCCTGGCATTACCAAATACCTCGGTTGCGATGATTGCCTTGGTCTGGGCCGTGATGGCCAGTTGTAGTTTTGCCGGATCCAGATTGAGGCTGTTGGGGTCGATATCGACGAAGACCGGTCGGGCACCGACCCTGAGAATGCAGTTCGCAGTGGAGATTGGCGCGAAGGTAGTCGTTACAACTTCATCATCCGGGCCAATGCCCAGTGCATCCAGAACCAGTCTCAGTCCCATACTGCCCGATGAAATGACAATAGCGTTTCTCCGGCCAACCCGTTCGGCGATCATTTGCTCAAAAAGGTCTCGGCGTGGTCCGCCACTGAGCCGTCCCTTGCGCAGGGCCTCAGTTACTGCGGCGACTTCGTTTTCGGTGATATCGGGTTCTGAGAGAGGGATTTCACTCATGAGCGAGGCCGGTTCGTCGGACAGCAGCGGGTGATTATCTACAAATAGGGTAGCGAGTCTGTGGTGGGACGGGGGTTGGTCCCAGCGGGTAAGGAATCTAGAGGCTGCAGCGGGCAGTTTCAGGCTAGGAAACATGTGGCTCCAGGCTGTCAGATGTTTTGGCAGGATGCTATTGCCATTACCCTAACTGGCCCCACACCAAACATCCTTGACCCGAACCCTAGGCCCGATATTTCACCCCCGTTCTTCGGGTAGCCTTACCTCAGAAGCACTTTAGTCAATGCTGGCCCGGCTTGCCCCGAGTGTTTTAGGTAGCGCCACGCGGCCTGGATACGCAGCGTATTCTGCAGTGAGCCGCCGCCACGCACGACCCATGCCAGTTTTTCCAGTTCGGGTGGGGCAAGGGGGTGGTCTTGCTTGGCTCGTAAGAGTATAGCCAAGGCCCGGGTAGCACCGTAAGGAAATTCATTGATGGGAGCAATGATGTCAGCGGCATCAGGCTTCTGACTGCGCACTAGGCCAAGCAGAATAGCTTGTGCTAACAGGGGTTTAGTCTGTAGATCAGCCAACAGGGGGCCCATCGCCCGTTTGGCATATTTCGGATCCTGTTCGTGGAGAAATTGGCTTGCCAGTGCTGCAACATTGAGGCGTCGGTGGTCATGTGGTGAGCGTTCGCTGCCTGGCTCTCCAGCATGAACCAGCGCCAGGAGAATGTGCAGGCCCGCCGCGCCGGCTGCGGTGCCACGGGCAAATCCCAGTGCCCAGCTGTTGGCTGGGTGGTGTCGCAAGCTGACCAGATCCCTGATCGGATCGGCCAAGTCTGGAGTTTGCATCGCCACTGCGATGCCTGCGACAGCAATTCGATGCAGTAGTGGGTCGCCATGTTCCTGCAGCGGGCCAAATATTTCCGGGGGTATATGCGCAGCGTGCTCCAGTGCCACCAAAGCCAGACGGATGCGCTGGGCCAGTTCAGTGGCTTCGGTGTACCGTGTTGACCACAACGCTGCGGCCCGGGGATCTTTCAGACCTAGAGATACCCGTAACGCCAGCAGGCTCAGTCGTTTTTCAACCTGTGGCTCGGTGGCTATCTCGTAGGCCCATGGCGCTACGGTGGTTAGTTCATGGGTCTGGGCAGTCTGCAGCAGCATGGCTCGCACTGCATTGGTTTGGGGGTCAGGATCGTGATTTAGTTCGGCCAGAGCTGCTGTTCCAGCCGGATCAGCCAATTGGCTCAAGAGTAGTGCTGCCAATCCGCGCCGCCCTCGATTGCCAGTGCGCAAGGCAGGAGTGAGCAGTTCCTGGTTGTCGAGCATCCCCCGGCCGATCAGGCGCGTGGCAACCAAGAGCATGACCCCGCTGTCCAGTCCCGGCCATCGGACCACCATCCGTGCCTGCTCGTCTGTAAGCAGGCCACCATCATCCAGAGCAGCACCAATCAGTTCACCCTGGACCATAGGTTGATCGATCTGGGCAAATCGCTGGATATCCAGGCCCGAAGGATCTATTTCTGCCAGTCCGAGAATACCATGGATCTTTAGGGCTGGATGATCTGAGGCCGCTAGTTGATCAAAGAACGGCTCCAGAAACGGATCTCGTAAGTGCCGCAGTGAGCGCAGCAGGTCGTTATGCTGGCCATCGTCATGCAGGCGCAGACACCTCTGGAGCAGGCTTACCGCAGATTGAGTTGCAGGGTCTGCAGCCGTTTTTGCAATGGCACTACCACTGAGCCACAGTGGCCCCAGTAGCAACCAGATCGCATGGGATCGTCGCATCATCGTTAGCTTACCTGACCGTTGCTCGTAGCACCGCTACACTCTTGGTGTTAATGTCCTACGAAAGGCCCAGTATCCAGCGATTGGAAGCGTACGTTCCGGGCGAACAGCCCGCTGATATTGATGGTGTGATCAAGCTCAATACCAATGAGAATCCTTATCCACCGGCGCCTGCAGTGATGCAGGCGATCCAAGATCTGCCGCCGGAGGCGCTGAGGCGGTATCCACCGCCCGACGCCGGTTCATTTCGTGCAGCCGCGGCAGCCGTTCACGGCGTCAGGTGCGACCAGGTGATTGCAACCAATGGTGGGGACGAACTATTGCGTTTGGCAGTGACTGTGTTTTGTGAGCCGGCGGGTGACCGGGGGCATGGCGGTATTGGCGTGACTGAGCCAAGCTACTCGCTCTACAGCGTTCTTGGCGCCATCGCCAATACACCTGTCACCTCAATCTGTCGGACGAGTGATTTTGATCTTCCGCCAGATCTCGCCAACCGTTGGAACGCCGAGGGCTGTCGTTTGGGGTTCATAGTCAATCCGCATACGCCATCGGGGTCACTGACACCGTTAGCGACACTTCACAGTCTTGCTGAGGTATTTAATGGGGTGTTGTTGGTCGATGAGGCCTATGTCGATTTCGCCAGTGCTGATGCATTGTCATTGGTGCGTCCGGATGGCGAGGCCTTGGACAACGTCCTGCTATTGCGTTCGCTAAGCAAGGGCTATTCATTGGCTGGGTTACGATTCGGCTACGGTATCGGCGCTGCGCCACTGATCGCAGCCTTGGACAAGGCAAGGGACAGTTACAATACCGATGTCCTTTCGCAGGCCGTGGCTGTGGCTGCGATCCAGCAGCCGGACGGTGCCCGTGTGGGCTGGCAGCGGATCCGGGTTCAGCGCAAGCGGCTCGGTGATGAGCTTGGCCACCGAGGTTATCGGGTGTACCCGAGCCAAGCTAACTTCCTATTGGTCGAACCTCCAACTAGGGGATCGACAGCCCGGGAAATCTATGAGGCACTGCGGGCCAAGCGGATTCTGGTACGGCATTTCGACTCTGACCGGTTGCGAGATACACTTCGTATCACCATTGGGACCAACCGGCAGCATGACAGCTTACTGGCTGTCCTGGATGAAGTAGCGGGTAAATACTAGGACATCAATGACCCAGACCTTGGCCCCTGACCGATTTATTCCCAGAGTCTAAACTGCGAACTATCAATCTCTTCACCTACCAACCATAACTATTCCAATGCCGCGTACCGCAAGCATCCAGCGTAAGACCAACGAGACCAATGTCGACCTGACCTTGAACCTTGATGGCGGTTCGTACCGCAACCAGACGGGCGTGGGATTACTTGATCACATGCTCGATCACATTGCACGTCATGGCGGGTTTGGTTTGGATGTCAAAGCATCTGAGGACACTCAGATCGACGACCACCATAGCGTCGAGGACGTCGGTATCGTGCTTGGCCAGGCGGTGAACGAAGCATTGGGTGACAAGGTTGGGATCGAGCGTTACGGTGATGCTGCAGTGCCCATGGATGAAGCCTTGGCCCGGGTGGCCATTGATCTGTCCGGTCGATCTGCCCTGGTATTCAAGGTCGATTTCCGACAGTTCGGTGCGGATCCCGCAGCCATTGGCCGTTTTGACGTGCAATTGATTCAAGAGTTTTTCATCGCTGTTGTGAACAACGGCCGCATGAATCTGCACATCGAGGTGCCTTGGGGCGAGAATAATCACCATATCGCCGAGGCTATCTTCAAGGCCTTTGGGCGTGCGTTGCGCCAAGCCGTCACCATCACTGGCGACCAGGTCCCGTCCACGAAGGGAATGCTGTAGGAATCATCCGTATTGCGCAACCCATTGCGCAATCCCGCTGCTCCCGGGAGTTCTTCATGCCTGAAGCTGAGAGCATTTTTACGAAGATTGTTATGGGCGAGATTCCTTCCCTGAAGGTGTATGAGGACGAATTGGTGTATGCATTTCTAGATATCGGCCCCGTGTCGCGTGGACACTGTCTGGTGATTCCCAAGGTGTGCTACGCCACGTTAGATGCAGTGCCCGATGCAACCGCTGCTGCGCTCGGTCGAGTACTGCCCCGGCTGTGCCGGGCGGTGGTCCGGGCCACGGGCGCCAGTGGGTACAACGTGCTGCAGAACAATGGCCGTATCGCCCATCAGATGGTCGACCACGTGCATTTCCACATCATTCCAAAATACGAACAGGGCGAGACGTCGCTTGGCAGCGGTTTGGGCATTGGCTGGCCAGCAGGGGAATTGGATTCCGGCGAGGGACTGAAGTTGCAAGACGCGATCGTTACTGCGTTAGACGAGTAGTGAGGAGATTACTTAGGAAGGTGATTTTGGAATGGAGGGCCTTGGGTTGTGGGGGAGCCGATTTGGCATACCACGTATATGTCAACCAATCCTAGCCCCGGACTACCTGCATAACAGACAACGCTAGAGTGACACTTGCCCTGAGTTTTCAAAGTGGAGACTAGGAGTTGGTGCAACGGGCGAGCCTGAATCTTAGTTCACTTCATACCAGGAAACATTTGATGCGGCATTTGATGGGACGAGTACTTCTACGGTCACCTCGGCGCCCTGTTGATGTTCATTCTCTTCGGCATTGCGTCGGAATACAGCGATGACCCGCTTGGATTCGATGGGGCCTCCGCTGAAGTCGCTGGCGTCGTATCCGTGTACCAGTAGATAGGCGGCGAAAGTATCGCTGCGCACCGAGCCGACCTGGGACAGCCAACTGGCGATCAGCATCTCCTCTTCGCGGTCATTCACACCATCGGTGTAGGGCGGTTGGGTGCTGGTATCGTTGCCCAGGAAATCGACGGTGATGTTATTCCCGCCGCCATCCTCGAGCGCATTTTCATCCGCCGGGTTGTGGGCAAGATCATACAAGTCGTACAACTGAGTGGCTCCGCTGAATAACTCCCCGACGCTTGCAATCCCGGGCCGGGCCAAGCGGAATGGTACGGATCTCTGCTCCGGGTTGTCGCGGTAATCGACGACCGCCTGCGCGACCAGATGGCGCAGTTCCGGATCCGCAATGGGCAGGATTCTTTCCAGCAGCGTGCTGGGGATGGTGTTGAGGTTGATCAATCCGGGAATGATCAATTCGTTCTTCTCATGGTCGAAGTTATCACTCTCTCCGTCACCGTCGTTATCTTCACCATCACTCATCGGATCGAGCGTGGTTAGCCGATCCAGGAGCATTGCGCCATGTGGCACGGCATTCCCGCCCGCCCCGATGGTTCCGGTGTCATAGACGCCGGAGAAGTCGAGTTGAAATTCACTGACATTAGTGGCGCCAGAATTGCTCCATGCCTTGGGTATTGTCTCGGTAGCATCAAATCCTAATGCTGCAACGTGAGCTAATTCGCCAATCTGCAGGATTGAACCACGGTCGCCAATGATGATCTGTTGTGCTGAAGGATTTGGGATGTCGCCGCTGGGGCCACCTTTGATCGTCTTGTCGGACTGGCCCAATGCCTCGGCATCCTCGTCATACGCCGGTTCCGGTGCCGGATCGGCGCCTGATCCCGGAAGCCCATAAGTCAGGCCATGTTCAAAGGTGCTAGTGGCAGATGCGGCGATCTCGTCTTCATCTACGGTCAGCATATTCAGTCCGTTACCGTTGCCGATGCTGAAGTGGCGGATATAGCCAATAACATTAGCGGATACGGGGTTCATTGCCGGGGAGTTGAATAGTGATGTGGCGGGATATATGTCGTCGTCAAACGAGTCAATAAACTGTTTGTTCTGGATGCGGCTATAGGCAGGCGTATTGCCGGTAGAGTCATCTTGTGCCACGGCGACAAGTTCCACGTTCACGTTGCTGCTGCCGCCGACAGGCCAGTCTCCTGAGACACTCGCAACGTTGGTTGTGTCGGTGAACAGGCTCGTTACATCATCATGGCTGCCGTTACTCGATTCTGAATCGCGGTAGAGAATCAACGTCTGGCCGGGATTGAGCCCGGTCGATTCGACCGTACCATCAAGGTCCGCGTCAACGTTGGCGGGAGCGCCCCACATCGTTGCTAAGTCGCCCCAGTCATTGCCACCAACGATCAGCCGCACGCCCTCTAGGCTGATCGGACGGTTGAATGGATTGCCGATTTCAATTGCATATCCCGGCGTACCATTATCATCAGGTGTCCAGCGGACAGTCCAGGTGTTGACCTGCCCGGTGTCCGGGGGGCTCGGTGCCCCGTTGCCATCGACGTCGTTGTCCGTTGCGAGGCTGATCGTATAAGGTCGCTGGGCATAGACCTCGATCAGCATTGGCAGCGCTTCCATGCCATAGTAGTTACCCACTTGCGTCACTTTGTTGTCAGCATCAGCATAATCCTTGATGCTGGCAGCAAACTGGTCGGCAAAGTCAATAACGCTGATAAGCCCCCCGGGCAGGTTTTCTGCAGTGTCGAAGGTGGTCTCGATTTCCTCGGCCAGGGCATCGCCGTCAATCGTGTTGACATCCAGCTTCTGGAAACTTCCGTCGAAAGCATCTGCATTGGTGAGCTTCGGTGCAAAGATGGCAGTCCCACTGGTTGTGGTCATTTGATGACGGGGTTCAAGTTCGAAGAAGTCCTGACGAAAATCACCACTGGAGGATCCGCCAGGGTATTCCCCGGCCCAGTTCTTCGACATATAGTCGCCCTCGGCCGGCGATGGCGAGCGGAGAAAGAGGTTCATGCCTGTAGTGGGGTCTTCGATTGCAGCTACATTACTCGCCAGATTCAAGCCGTTGCGATAGCGCAACTCGTATTCATCATCGATGCCGTAGGCTTGGAAGCCTCCGGAGTTGCGAGGCAAATAGATCGAGCCCTGTTTGGTCCAGAAGTCATCGCGATTTGGGCCCGAGACCAAGGTCTGCCCGATCAATCCGTATGGTGTGCGGTACAGCAGGAGTTTGCGCAACTCATCCATGGCCCCGGACCTTAGGCTGAACACGAATTGGCCTAGGTCGATCTCACTGGGGGTGTGCCAGTATGGCGCATTATCGCCTGTCAATGAGGGGTCATATTGACCTGTGCTGTCAATCTGGCTCAGGGCGGTATTAGTGTTGATCATGCCCGAGAGATCGACAACCCGTACGGCCATGAAGTACATCACTCCACTGATCTGGCGGATGGCCGCCCAAGCCCAGCGACTGTCACCGATCCCATCACCGTCGGCATCGACCAGCAGGCGGTTTGGATTGCCTGCGGGTCCCAGCAATAGGTCCGTGTCTGTTTGGGTTGTGGTATTGGCGAAGTTGACGACATGCTCATTCAGATTGACGGCCGGATCGGTACCGACGCCAGCCAACTCCGAAGGGTCGGTGTCGCCATCGTCGACGTAGTATCCCCACAGGTTGCTGATATGTGGCCAATGCTCCAATCCAGGTCCACCAGAGAAGTCTGGCATTTGCGATGCCAGCCACATGTCATCTTCATCGCCACCGTGGGCGGTTTGTTGACCTTTGAAAAATGTCATGATTGCGTGGCGAGTGCTTGGATCAGCATTGGTGTGGGGATAGTCGTACAGCTCGATTAACCCGGAAAGGCTAGTGAGGCCGCCGCCAACGCCACCGGCACTGATGGAAGTATTTGTATCAGTCAAGTCCTCCCGGAGCGCGACCATCAGGTGGTTGATACAGGCGTCGACCACCACATCGATGTCCCCTTCAACCTTGGCCACAGCGAATCGCTGGACCGCTGTCTGCTGGAGGTACACCGCGCCCATCATCGCCATCAGCACCAGTGATACTATGACCAGGATGACGACAGAACCGCTTTTGCGTGTGCGTTGCAAACTCTGGGGGCAACGTATCATCGCTCAACTCCTAGGGGTGGAGCCAGATCAATCAGGCCGATTGACCCGGACAATGTGCTCGAACCAGCGGCCCGAGATTCTGCCTTCGTCATCTTCATCAAAGTCACCATCTAGATCGTTGTCGATGTTGTCTGCCAGTCGACTATCATCGGTACTGATCATCCGGCCCATCTCATCATGCATGCGGTAACGAATCCGGATCAGGTGGGGCCAGGCACTGTTGCTGGCAGCAGTTGGTGTCGTTGTTGGCATATCGTCGTTGTATTCCCAGATGAAGGCCAGGTCAGCGTTTGTGTCGAACGGTGTTGGTGCCGGATCCACGATTGGATTGAAGTTGCTGTAACTGGCCGTGTAGTTGAACGACGCCGAGGTATATCCTGGGTTACCGGTTCCATTGGGGATCAAGTCCAGTCCATACCAGACGATATTGCCCGGCCGGGGGTCGTTGTCCGGCTGGCCATCACCGATGTCCGGAGCGCCATCACCGTTTATGTCAATGTCGAGCGTGTCTGTATCGATCTGGCCATCGTTGTTGACGTCGGCAGCGAACTCGACCACAAAGTCGCTGACGTTGTGGGCCAGGATTGGGTGCGTCTGTGCGATTCGCCAGCTAGCAAAATCCATGCTCTCAGGCATCGGATTGGCCCGCAACCGTTCGGCGGCGAAGGTTGTGGCTAGGTAACCAGTGGGAAATGTCAGTGCCGACGGGCCGTAGGTGGCATCGGCCACGTCGGTCAGGCCGCGCCAGAGTCGGCTGTCGAAGGGTGCATAACCACCGGGTAGGATGGAGTTGTTGTAGAAAATTCCCGTGGCATGAATATCAGAGAGGCTACTGTAGTCCGAAGGCAGGGCGGTATCTGGACCGATCAGTAGGCTTTGGCGACCGAGGATCCAGGTGTGGCCCAGTGCATCTAGTGCCGTGCCTAACTCGGGGTTCAGCGGGTCGGTGCCATCGTGATTGGTGCGCTGGATGTGGCCATACCAAATCCGGGCCATGTTGGCTTGGAGCGAGTTGCCCAGGGTGTGCCAGGCACGAGGTGTCATGGAATGAAACGGCTTGCCCAATTCCGATGTTGCGATAAAAACAAGCTGATCGCTGCGCACCAGGTTCAGCCGTAGTGAACCGGTCCCGTCACCGCGTGGAATCTGCACCCCCTCATTGGCGTCCAGCCTGCGATTACCGTTGTAGTCGCCAATCAGTCGGTTGACAATGATCAGGTAGCCGCCGGGATTTGGATCGTCCTGGGGGCCGAGCATGTGATCAACATCCCGGTTCAGTTGGTCGTTGATCGTTTCGCTGGTGACCACCGCATTGCCGGTGGCCATGCCCAGCTGAACCGCGCGGCTAGTATCGTTGAACAGCGAGTTGATGAACAACATCAGCATTGCCGCGATTGCGATCGCGACAATCATTTCCATGAGCGTGAAGGCGGATTGAGTATGGTGCTGGGGCACGAAAATCACTCCACAACATCGGGTACGACCAGGATCGCGGCCGTTGGGCTGGCACCGCTGTCGGCGGGCTTGCCATACCAGATGAACGAGGGGGTCGCCAGTGGCAGCACCTGCGGGTGCCCGGCTATGAATGTGTTGGAGACTACGCCGTTGACGTCGGCGCTGAGTACTCGATGAATGGTTCCAAAATCATCTAGAAACAGGTCGCCTGGGCGTAGCTGATCGGGTTTATTGTCACCAGGATCGATCAGGTCATTAGGAAAGTTGAATCGTCGGCTGCCCAGGGAGGGTAATGGCATGAGCTTAACACGAATCACGCCGGGCACCTTGGCATCATTGAGCGTACCAGGCAAATCCCCATCGTTGTAGTTGCCCCATTCGCCGAGTGGTGCAGCGGTCCGTGGATAGCTCCCACTGGCTTCGCGACGTAGCACGAAGAGAATCACCTCCCAGTCGCTGCCCGTGGGTGCCGG
>CAUZOD010000080.1:0-10434 GCA_963581115.1 Phycisphaerae bacterium
AACTAGACCACAGACAGGAGACCGCAGCATGACCACATTACCGGGGTTAGAGATGCTCGCGACCCATCACAGGGCTGATATTCGTGACCCGCAACAGGCGGTCGATCTGGCCGAACGTGCTACGCGGTTGGCCGGGCGGCCTGATGTTTCAATTCTGGACACATTGGCGGCAGCATACGCCGCGGCGAATCGGTATGAGCAGGCCGTGGCAGTCGCGCGAGCCAGGCACTGGAACTAGCCCAGACGGCAGGGGCTGAGAGTCAGGTGAGGAGTCTGCAACAACGACTGCATCTTTACCAGCAGGCTACGCCCTATCGGCAACCGTTACGGAGGCGGGAAAACCCAGAGGATTCAGGCCACTCTGACTGAATCAGGCACCCATACCGATCGCGTGATCGGAGCATCAACCGGTGGCCTCTCGAGGGATTTGTCGCTGATGTCGTGGCTGAAATCATTTCGAAGTTTTTGCGATAAATATATTGAAGATCAATTGCCTATAATTGGTTCGTGCGGTCGATTCTATTACAAAAGGGAATATCCAATGGTTGAGCCAGAAAATACGAATGACCCCGCGCATCCTGAGGAACAGGTTGATGCCCAGGCGCGTCAGCAGACCGGCCAACAGCAGGCGCGTCTTCACATCAATGAGACGGATATCAAGACCAGTTACACCAATGCCTTTCGTACCAACTGTTCGGCGGAAGAGGTGATCATCGATTTCGGGATGAACATGGTGGTGCCTAACCCAGATGCGCAACAAAAAGGCGATGAGAGCACGCAGCCGGCGGGTGAGATTACGTTTCATGTTAACGATCGGGTTATCATGAACTACTTTACGGCCAAGCGTTTGGCCATGCTGTTGGGGCAGATTGTGCGCCAGTATGAGCAACGGTTTGGTAAGTTGAATCTTAATGCGGCAGATCGAACGCAGGGATGACCTTGCAGAGTGGTTTCTGAGAACTGGAAGTTGATGCGATGGAGATCTAAAATGACTAGTCCCAAAGTACAAACCTCCCGTATCGGAAATAGATTGACACAACGGGCCATCGTAGTTTTGTGCGGCCTGATGTGCGTGACAGCGGCATCACTGAATGGCCAGATGGCGCAGACATCGCAACTTTTTGGTGCCTATGACGGATTGGTGGTGCCCAGTAAACAAGTCGTGCTCAACGCGCCACTGGATGCCATTTTGCACGCCGTTTATACCGAGGAGAATGAGTCGGTGTCCAAGGGCCAGATGCTTGCCCAGATGGATGACCGATTGCAGCAGGTGGTGGTGGAACTGGCAGCACTTGCTGCCCAGAGTGATGCAGAGATCCGCCGCATGCGATTTGCCCGCGACGAGGCAAAGATTTTACTTGAGCGGGCAACTGAGGCGCACGAGGCTGACGCGGCCAGTGAGTGGGAAGTGCGTCGGGCTAGGTTGCAACTAGATCAGGCCATTGCTGCAGTGGATGTGGGCCTGGAGGCCAAGCAGATGGCCGCGGTGGAATTGAAGCGTGAACAGCAACGACTGGAGCAGTTCAAGCTATTTTCTCCGTTTGATGGGCGAGTGATTCGCATCGAGGCTGAAGCTGAGGCGGGCGCAACTTTAACCCAAGACGATCCGGTGTTGACCTTAGCGGCACTGAATCCCCTGGAGGCTCGGATCAACCTGTCGGCTCAGGTGTACGGTCGCCTTCGCGTGGGCGCAACTTATGAACTTCAGGCTGGTGAACCGGTCAATGGCAAGTTGTACGGTCGACTCAAGACAATCGATCCAGTGATCGATTCGGCCAGTCAGACGTTCCGCTGTGTCTTTGTGATCGATAATCCTGATGCAAAGCTACCTGCCGGCTTCAGTGTCTGGTTGCCTAGCTTGGATCCAGTGAAGCAATAGAGATAGGTGGTGACTGGGGATTACGTTGGATCCAGGCAGTTCTGCCCTGCAGGGCAGAACTGATTGGTTGCCTGTATCTAAAACGCATTGCTCTTACGATTTGGGGGCCGACCACTAGGCAATTCGGTTGCGGCCTTTATTGATCCGGATGGGAGGCCCAATGACCTGCTGAAAGAATTTCGCGGGGATGCTTGACATCCTGATTCGCTCATATATCGTGAATATTTCAAAGGGATCAGCGATCGGCATGATTTTTAGTTAGGTCCTTAAACTGCGGCGAGAAAAAGGCCAATAGAGTCTTGAGCTGAAAATCTGGATGCTATTCTCTGCCAGCAAAGCCAAGACTTTCATCCAGCCAATCGTCGGTGCGCAGAACCATTTTCCTTTGGCGGTAGGCCAAGCGTTGAGCACGAGCCTGAGCCTGGCGGAATGTGCTCAGAGATAAGGGACCCGATATCTGCCCGTTTTGGTCCATGAACATTCGGGCAAGCCAATGCAAGAAAGGCCGCCTGTATTTTCTGGACAGTTCATCTTCCAGACTGACCAGGGCCGCAACTTCGCCGGGATCTCCCTGGCGTGCGCTGCGGCCATATAGTTGGCGATCGATACGTCCTGCTGTGTGCATCTCTGTGGCAATCACCAACAGGCCACCCTTGGCCGCAACGCCGTGCCCCAGTTGGATGTCTGTGCCACGGCCAGCCATGTTGGTGGCTACCGTAATGCTTCCGGATTCCCCGGCTCCAGCGATGATCTTTGCCTCTTCGGCGTGGCGCACGGCGTTGAGCACACGGTGCTCAAGCCCCATCTCGTTGAGCATAGCACTGAGTTGTTCGCTGGCTTCGACGCTGCGTGTGCCTACCAGAACGGGCTGCCCGTTTTCGTGAACGGTGCGGATCTTGTTGGCGACAGCATGCCACTTGGCTTCAGCTGTGGTGAAAATGTTCGGACGTTGGTAGCTACGAATGCACGGGCGGTGGGTTGGGATGCGCACTGTCCGGAGCCGATAGATCTGCCACATCTCGTGGCGAGATTCCCAGGCTGTGCCTGTCATGCCGCAGAGTTGGCGGTACTGACGAAAGAATTTCTGAAAACTGATCCGTGCTAGCGTGATCTTAGGTGGATTGATCTCCAAGCCCTCTTTGGCCTCAATTGCTTGGTGCAGACCATCTCGCCAGGTTCGGTCAGGCGTCTTTCGGCCGGTAAATTCATCGACAATGGCGACTTTTCCGTCTTCAACCACATAATGTTGGCCTTCATGAAACAGTTGCCGTGCGGTCAGGGCCTGCACAACTAGTTCCTCGCGTCGTCGTGCACCGGTCCAGATACCACCTCGCTGGGCGCACAGTTCTGCGAGGCGTTGGCGCCCCTGGTGACGTAAGTCCACCTCGCGATATTTACCATTAACAGTGAAGTCTCGCTGCGGTTCGAGTTGAGCTGCCAATTGCGCTGCTTCGATAAACGCCTCGGTCTGCTCGGCGTTGGGGGCGTCACCGGAGATGATCAGTGGTGTGACCGCTTCATCGATAAGTACGGAGTCTGCTTCGTCGACGATTGCCGTTTCCAGTCCTCTAAGGACCAGACTGTTGGGCCCGATGACTCCTTGGCCAGTCAGACGTCCCAGCAGAGACGCAGCGAAACTCCGCCGTGACCCCATTTGTAACCGGTCGCGCAAAAAATCGGCGGTGACTTCTTTGTTCGTTACATAAGTGATATCAGCCGCGTAGGCCCTCTGCCGAGCCACCGGATCCATCTCGGCATTCACATATGCGACCTGTAGTCCACATGCCGAGTAGATCTTGCTCATCCATTCGGCGTCCCTTTGTGCCAGGTAATCATTGACCGTGATCAAGTGGCAGCCCCGTCCTCGCCAGCCGGCAATGATCGCGGGCATGGTGGCTACCAGTGTTTTTCCTTCACCGGTTGCCACTTCAACCAAGGCACCTTGGCTCATTGCCATTGCTGCAGCCACCTGTTCGCGATGTGCGTGCAGGCTGATCTGGCGCCTTGCGGTCTCGCGGATTACAGCAAAAGCTAGGTCGAAGTCGGTCGGTGTCTCTCGCTCCAGACGAAAACGGTCGCGAAGGTCGATCGCTTTTGCATTCAACTGCTCATCACTGCAATCTTGCAGAGACGGCTCCAATGCCAGTACGTAATCAGCACGCTGTAGATAGCGTCCGGTACGTGGCACCAATGGCACTAGCCGCCCGACCACTGCGTCCCAGGCCGCATCCAAATCTTTTGGCAGTTTTTTCGCTTGTGTCGGTGCTGAAAGAGTACGCCACCAGGCACTAGGTGCCGGGGCGCTGATTACCGGTGGTCCGGCCAAGGCCGCGCCATTCGCCGGTGGATGAGATGGACTGATAGGGGCCATGAGGTGTGTCGGAGTTTAGAGTTCAGGTATATGTGTTGTTTAGGTAGCGGCCAGTATCGGGACGGTATGGTTGGCTAGTTATAACATGGACCGTCTGTAGCTATGTCTTGGTCTTGGGACTCTGGCCCTAGATTCTCAAGCGGTTCTGTACCAGTTGTCTAAGGGCACGCCATCCTTGGCCCAACAGTGGCATAGGTTCGTGTGCGAAACGCACAACCACCCGTTGGCCGGGAAGCAGGGTCAGATCACCACGGTGCCCGTTGTCCGGGCATACCATGATCTCGAAAAATGGTTCAGCCGCTTCGGTGCCCTGTTCATCGTCTGTCTTGATGGCGGTAGACCCCCCGGCAGAAAATCCCAGAGCTGGGGAGGGAAGCCGCTGGTGGCTAGCTCGCAAAACCGTCTCGATTTGACCGGTGAATTCTAGATCGGGTCTGCGGCGAACTCGAATCTGTACTTTTTGCCCGGCGCTGATGTCCGGTACGATCCGTGGCCCTAAATATTGATCAGCCACAACTCGGATCACCAGATCATCCAGCGTTGCGACCATACCGATGGGATCGCCACGCTTTAGGAAAGAGCCCAAGGATCGCTCGATGTCAAATGCGACAAAAGTGCCTGCTTGTGGGGCGGCTAGGTTCAGATCGGAAAGCTGCTGGTCGATGCGATGAATTTGTTCTTCCAAGGCAATGATCTGGCGGGTGATCCGTTGGGCTGCAGCGACCTCCTGTATTCGGGCTTTGCGATAACGGGACAGGAACAACTGTTTCTTGGCCTGCAGTTGGCGCTGTTCAGTCTCCAGTTCAAAATTTCTGGCTTCAACCAAGGGCACGTTGTGCTCTGTTACCAGAGTTTCAGTTTCCAGACAGCGTAAGACAAAGCCGTCCACCGCAGCGTGCACCGAGGTATAGTGTCGCGGCTCGATCAGGCCTTCGGCACGGCTGTGGTCCGGTGCGGGAATAATTCCCAGTGCCAGGAGCATTGCGGCGCAAAATCCTGTGGTTGTAAGGAGGGCACGTGCTCGCACTCGTCCCAACTCGGGGTTGGTCATCAGGTATTTGAACATCTTGCCTATTGGCACCACCAACCAGCCGCAGAGAGCACCGATTGCGAGCAATACTCCAATGAAGAACAGCTGATTGGCCACATACAGGATGATCACCACACCAATGAAGATTCGGTAGGCGAACGAAGCAATCGCATAGGTCATCATCCAGGAGCGTTCGCGACGACCGTGGGCCGGGTTACGCGGATTGCGTACTCCGTAGATGTATTTTTTTATCAGGTAATACAAAAAATCTTTACTTCTCTGGTTCAGGTTGGGTGCTTCGATCAGGTCAGAGAGGATGTAGTAGCCATCGAATCGGATCAGGGGATTCCCGTTAAACAAGATGGTAGAAACACTGGCGATGAACATCAGGTTGAACGCAATTGCGTTTGTTGCGCTCCCCTCAGCGGTGCGAGCCCAGACCATGGCAGCTATTGCGGCGATGGCCATTTCCACGTACATCCCCGCCGCACTAATGATGATACGACGCCATTTGCTGCGCAGGGCCCAGGCACTGGAGGCATCCATATAAGGTACGGGCATGAGCACCAGCAGCATGATGCCGATGGTGTGAACCTCTCCACCGGTCTGTTCAAGCAAGCCGAACTTCTTACAGGCGAATCCGTGCCCTAGCTCATGCAAAGCCTTGATGACAACCATGCTCGCGTACAGCCAGACCAGATTGTTCGGCGACAGTGTTCCTGAGGCGGCCAGAACCAACTGCTCAGTACGGCCGGCAATCGTCCAGAGCCCCATTGCCATCAACACAACCCATAGTGCAGCGCCAATGGGCGAAAATACCCAACTCACCACCGGGACCCAGCGGTCGAGCATGCGGTCGGGATCAAGCACTGGAATGCGAGCAAACAGCAGGTTCATGAAATATCCACCCACCTCCCGTCGCACTCGCTTGCGATAGCGTTCAAACATGCCCGCCGCATCGGCGGGCAACTCGGCCTGAATCAGGTTGGCGCTATAGAGTTGACCCAGTAACTGGATGGCCTCGTTCTGAGTGGGTGCGGCATCCCCGAGGTGCTCATTGGCTAGCTCCCACGTGGCGGAGACGGTGCGGTCTCCGTCAAGCAACCCCACGAAGTGGTATGCGCTCTCGTCAAGGCGAAAGAACTTATCGTTCGATGGATCCTGCAGCACGAACCATATCCGGCCGCGATAACGCTGTCGTTGTACCTGAACGAACGCCCGCAGACGTGGGCGCAGATTAGCGACGCGGTACCAGGATTCACTGAAAGTGGGGCGATCGACAGCCATAACGGGGTAGAGGGTTTGTTGCTGGGTGGGTGGTGCTCAGTGGATCGACAGGTCTGCGGCAATGGATTCAGAGGTGCCGAAGGCGCTATCGCCGAATATCAAAATATGTAGCACTCCTAAGAGAGGTTGCTAGTTTTAAATCCAGAGCTTCATTCGTATCCAGTTGACCGCATCCTTGGTCCAAATCCAAGCATAAGATCGATTACCTACAGTGGCTTTCGCTAGGCCGGTACTGCCGGGCCGCATCCAGGGACGGGTTTCAAACAGCTTTACGCGTACGCGGAACACGTTCCGATTATTTAGGATCTCAGCTATCGGATTGATCAGTTCAACCTCGAAGGGCACGTGCTCACCGGGGTGTGACTGCGTTGCCAGTTCACCTTGCTGACCTATTTGAATATTGGCGATGTCATCATCTTCAACATGTAATACCGCACGTAGTGCATCCAGAGGTGCCACTTCGAACATCACATCGCCACGAGACACTGGGGAGCCGATGCGCTTCTTCAGCTCTCCTTCGATGACGCGTCCGGTGATCGGTGATTGAATCGCAGCCTGCCGGATTTGATGGTCCAGAAGCAGAATCTGGGCCTGAGCCTGGGCAGCCTGAGCCTCGGCGATCTGTACCTCGACTTCCTTTTCCTCGCGAAGAGCCAAGGCGGCTTGTTTTAGATAGCCGGATCGCTCGGCCGCGAGATTTTCACGCTGCAGCCGAAGTTCGGCCGTTTCCAGCGTGGCCAGCACGGTCTGGTCAGCGTCAACTGGGTCGCCAGGTTCGACTGCAACGCTTTCAACATAACCGTCGAAAGGTGCAGGGACCACCTGGCGCCGCAACGTCTCAAAGATGAACGGAGCCTCGACACGGTATTTTCCTGGAACCAGTATTAGCACTAGCACCAGGATCAATAGTGCGATTGCTGTCAGTTTCGCCCAAGTATGGCGCGGGCCCAAGATGGCAGCCAACCCCTTACGGCTGGAAGCAGCCAGGCGGGCTCCAAACCAGCGATCTCGATCGTGCAGTTCCACGAGCCGTGGTGCGATCAGATCACCGGCCAGGCGCAGGAACTCCACTTGCTCCAGTTCGAGAGGAGCGTCGGTTGCCCGCTCTATCGTCAAGACGCCAGTTACTTCACCGTCGCGGCGCAGCGGCAGGCTGCAGATCGCCGAGGGACCGTGTTGGTTGTGTAGTTCGGAAGCAGCCCGATAGACAAATCCGGCTTCGGGTGGTGGCGGGAAGATCACCTCCAAGTCCTGATCGAGGCACTCTTCCATAGCGGATTCGATGTTTTGAACCAGTTTCATTTTGCGGACAATGTTTTCGGTGTGGCTCATGGCTCGCAGCTTGATGTAGCTGCCGGTTAGGATGCCGAGACTGACACGTTCGGCTTTCCAGCGAGATGCGATTTCATTGCATATCGCCATGGCGAAAGAACTGAACCGTCTCTGTTCGTTACTGGACGCGAGCACTTCTATGGCGGTGGCTACACCTTGTAGATCGGCTTCACGTCGTTGCAGGGTGAGGCGCATCTCGTACAAGCTCAGGAGGCTCAGGCTTAGTTCGAGGCGTTGCTTGCACTGTTCGATCTGTACCAGATCTGAATTTCCGACCAAGAATACGACAAAGCCTCGCACGCCTGATCCTGCCAGAAGCGGCAGTAGAATCACATGCTCGGCGACAGGTTGGCCATAAAGTTCATTGGGTTGTTGAACCGGGCTGACCAACGGTTCGCTGATTGCAGATCTCTGGCGGATGAGAGTGACCGCTTGGGCCAGCCACAGGGGTGCAGGCGTGGCTGGATTGAGTGCCGGGTGGGCGGCGATCAGTGATGGCGGCTCGCCTGCTTTGCCCCGAAGCATGGCGCCGCCATCAGCTTCAGCGAGTTGACATTGGGTAGCCAAAAGTTCCTGTAGAAATGACTCGGGTGGCCCATCGAACTGGACAAGCCGATCCACCATGGCCCCGATAGGTTCTTGGTCCGGTGCCGTGGCGACCTGTTCTTGGCTCATGGCGGGTAATTTCCTATACGTGGTGGCCTAGCGGCAGTTCTCGCGGGGCAACCTTTATATATACGTACCAATGTATTTCGGTTAATTACAGCCCTGTCTTGTAGCCTGATAATAAATAAAATTCACTCATGAGTGACTTGTAATGGCCAGGCGTTTCATGTGGGTTCGGATAACGGTCTGGGCGTCTTCCTGTGGGCGGTACCCGATAACTGAGCGGCCCGGCTCCAGGTCGAAGTAATCGGTTCCGGCCAGGGAGAAGCCATTTACAACAATGGATGTCACATCGGCCGCTTCCACGCAGCGACAAAACAGCTGCTTGCAATCCTCGTGGCCAATGAGAATGTGTGAGGCTTGCTCGAGCACTTCAACGGCGGCGGCCACACCCTGTAGCTCGGCCTTACGCGGATACCAGCCCAGGCGAATCCCGATCACCGACAAGTCGTGCTCGGTGGCGTACAGGTGCCCGAGATGTTCGGCGTAGAGCTTGCTGACTGCATAGTGTGTGGTTGGCCTGCAATGGCGTAAAGGTGACAGCGGTTTGGCGGGCTTCTTCTGCGTGACTTGGTATCCCCAATAGATCATGGCCGTACTGGCGAAAATCACGCGATCGGCACCGCGGGTACGGGCGGCTTCGAATACATTGAATGTGGCCTGGATGTTGTTGTGGATGATTAGTTTCGGATCGGCTTCTTCCGGTATTGCGCCCAGGTGGATCACTGTTGCATCGGTCGGTATGGCTTGGACCAGTGCATCGAAATCCGCCATGTCGAGCACCTGCGTGGGGTGTGAAGGGTGGGCTACTTGATCGATGAGCGTCAGATCGCAACTGGGCGCAATCGCTTCAATTACAGCTTGAGCCACGGTGCCAGCAGCACCGGTGATCACGATTTGCTTTGGTCGAGTGGTCATGGGGTTATTGTCCATTTGTATGCTCGGGGAGCGACACGATTACAGCAATGGCTCAGCGCCGGCACCGAATTCCACTTGTTTTTTGGCATAACAGGAGAATCGGTAGAATTGGATCTGGCACATATTAAAGATTCGGTTAAGGTTGCGAATACAAGGCCTGTCACCTTAACCGAATTGGATGTGGCCTCGGTGGAAACTAAGCCGGTCCTGTTTGTCTTGGACTGGTTGATGGCTGCAATCGGAACAAACCGTGCATATCGATATCGAGCATCAGCGGGATTATGAATTGTTCTGTCAGCAGAAGTTGCAGGATCCTTACCCACTGTTCCACGAGCTGCGCCGAAAGCAGCCGATCCTCTGGTGTGAGCCACTGAACACGTGGTTGGGGTTTCGCTACGACGACACGCTGGCGGCAGTCAAGGATCCACGATTCTTGTCGGGCCGGGCAGGTGTGTACGACACGGTTTTGCAAGGACCTGATCACAAAAAAGCCAGAGCTCTGGTCGATCACCTGAGCATGTGGATGCAGAGTGTCAATCCTCCGCGGCATACACGATTGCGCAAGCTGGCAGGGATTGCGTTTGCCCCTCGCATGATCAAGGATCGAGTACCGCGGATCGCGCAGATCATCCACCAGCGTCTGGAAGTGGTACGCCAGAAGGGCCGCTGCGATTTTGTGCACGAGTTTTGTTACTGGGTGCCAGCGGCGGTCATTTGCGACATGTTGGGGCTACCCCAGTCCGACCACGAGCGATTTCGCGACTGGGTTGCGGACCTGATGCCATTTTCATCCGGGGCTGGTGCAGCGCTGGTCGATGCACTGCAGCCGGCATACGATGCGATGCAAGGGCTCTTGGGCTATTTTCAGGACGCTATTGGCCAGAGGCGAAGCCGGCCCCGTGACGATCTGATCAGTGCACTGGTACATGCGGAAGAAAATGGCGATCGGCT
>CAUZOD010000081.1:0-10432 GCA_963581115.1 Phycisphaerae bacterium
TGCCGTCTGGGTCCGAGGGGTTGGTTGTGTCATGCGGGCCTTTCGGTGAGTTCCTACTTCCGCCTAATCATAGGCCCACTTCCGCCTTAGAACAATTTTACAGTTATTTGGCCGTGCTGGACGTAAGTCAGGCTTTGGGGTTGGTCGACGACCTTAATTTGCCTTGTCTTACTGCTGGTGGTAATGTTCGACGCTGGCCGTGCAGGGGCATGGTAATATTTTGATGTCTCTCGCGGTGAGGTAAGTGGTACAGGCTGGGGCGTGGATTGGCATGAGTTACCAATCCAACGCCCTCTTGTCAATCGGCCGGTATTCGCTACAGTACCGGTTTCGGTGGCGATGGGCTGCCTGCGGCCGCTGTGGTTGCAGAGTTCGGGTGGCGTTGGCCGAAACATGGCCTAGAGAGGTCGAACAGGCAAGCCGGGCGCCACCCTAGCTCAGTTGGTAGAGCACACCCTTGGTAAGGGTGAGGTCGTGGGTTCGAGTCCCATGGGTGGCTTTGTATAGGGTATAGGCCCGAAATCAAAAATCCTTCTAGCAGGAGGTTTGCAAACAATGGCAAAGGAAGTATTTAAGAGAACCAAACCACACGTCAACGTGGGAACAATTGGTCACGTCGATCACGGCAAAACCACATTGACGGCAGCGATCACTGCGGTTCAGGCCAAGCAAGGTATGGCCACGTTCAAACCGTACGATGAAGTTGCCAAAGCTTCGGAATCCGATGGTCGTCGTGATGCCACCAAGATTCTGACTATTTCCACTGCGCACGTGGAATACGAGACGGAGAACCGGCATTACGCGCACGTGGATTGTCCCGGCCACGCTGATTATGTGAAGAATATGATTACCGGTGCTGCCCAGATGGACGGAGCAATTCTCGTAGTTTCAGCTGCGGACGGTCCGATGCCACAGACCCGCGAGCATGTGCTTTTGGCCCGACAGGTCAACGTGCCGAAACTAGTGGTATTTCTGAACAAAGTGGACTTGGTTGATGACGACGAGCTTCTAGATTTGGTTGAGTTGGAGGTTCAGGAACTGCTGGCCAAGTACGATTTCGAAGAGGATACGCCGATCATCAAGGGAGCTGCATTCCCCGCACTCCAGAATCCGGAAGACCCGGAAGCGGCTAAGTGCATTGGTGAACTGATGGCGGCTTGTGATACTTGGGTGCCTGAGCCGCAGCGCGAGACCGACAAGCCCTTCCTGATGTCAGTCGAGGATGTGTTCTCGATTAAAGGTCGCGGTACCGTGGCTACGGGCCGAATCGAGCGTGGCCAGATCAAGGTTGGCGAAGAGGTCGAAATTGTTGGTTTTCGCGAGACGAAGAAGACCACTGTGACCGGAGTGGAGATGTTCAACAAGACACTTGATAGCGGGATCTCTGGCGACAATGTCGGGTGCCTGCTCCGCGGTGTGGATAAAACTGAAATTGAGCGTGGGCAGGTGCTCGCCAAGTCGGCATCTATCACACCGCACACCAAGTTCGAAGGCGAGGTGTATGTTCTGACAAAGGAAGAGGGCGGTCGGCACACGCCGTTCTTTAACGGGTATAAGCCGCAGTTCTACTTCCGTACAACGGATGTAACCGGCTCAATTTCGCTAAAGGGTGGAGCTGAAATGTGCATGCCTGGGGACAACATCACCATGGATGCAGATCTGGTGGGCAAGCCTATTGCGATGGAAGAAGGACTACGGTTTGCCGTGCGTGAGGGCGGGCGGACCGTGGGTGCCGGTGTGGTAACCAAGATCATCGAGTAGTGATTTCGGACGCAAGGGACCAATCGTGCGGGAGCCGACAGGGCAAATGCTATGGCCAAGAAATCTGGTGCTGTTGAGTATGTTTGGCTGCAGTGCACGGAGTGTGGTGATTTGAACTATCGCACCCCCGTGAATGTCAAGGGTGGTCTTCCGGAGAAGCTCAAGAGCGGACTTAATAAGTATTCTCCTCGCTTGCGGAAACACACGCTGCATAAGATCAAGCGGAAATGATCCGAATGGGATTGGTAGGGTGATCTGGCAGCCAGTAGATTGGCAGATGGTATATGCGGCGGAATTCTGTGGTTTGGGCATGTCCGACCACGGTTCGGCCAAATCCCTTGAATGGGCTACGGGCGTAGCTCAATTGGCAGAGCAGCTGATTCCAAATCAGCAGGTTGGGGGTTCAAGTCCTCCCGCCCGTGCTTCGCACAGCGTCGGCCGTGATTTGTGAAGGCGACTCGAGTGATGTACGAATAGCATCCAGAGGACGGCCACTTGTGATTGGTTCGGGCAGGACAGTCGATTTGCTGGTGGTAAACATTTAAGGACCAACTACCGCTGAAGAGACCGATGTGAACCAGGTGATTAGAAAGATGGCAGGACGCACATGGCTCTGAACATCTACAAATCTGGACAGGGCTACTGGACACGCACGCTGTCAGCGATCGGTGCGGCTACGCTGGTTTTGACGGCGACGGCGTGGCTCTGGGAACAGTTCAGCGTCATTTCCACGCACACAAAGTACTGGCAGAGTGGCATGGCCGTTGGCATGATCGGGTTCTTCTCTGTGCTGTTGTATTGGCTCTTCAACAAGCCGCGCGTGGGTGACTTTATGATTGCGACCGAAGCAGAAATGAAGAAAGTCAACTGGCCTAGCCGACGGGAGATTATCGGTTCCACTTGGGTGGTCATTGCCGGCACCGTCATGCTCGCGGCAATGCTATTTGTGGTTAACATGATTTTTGGTGCAATATTTCAGATGATCAATATTCTGGAGACCGGTAGTACTTGATTCCAGATGTACCCTTTCTATTTTTCAGCTGGATGGCGAATGCATGAGTAAACAAGAGAGTCCACCACTCGATCAAGCACTGTCCCCGGATGAGGCGGCCGAACGCGCCATGCACGCCGAGGCTCCGGATATAACTCCGGCTGCAGCAGCGGTGCCACCACCGTTGGGGCCCCAGATAGAGAATACGGGAGACACCGGTGATGAAGATGAACCGATGGTCACTCCGGGCATGAACTGGTTTGTGTTGCGCGTTGCATCGAATAAGGAAGATTCGGTCCGTAAGACTTTGCTAAAGAAGATCAAGATTGAAGGATTTGAACACCTAGTCAACCGCATTCTCGTTCCCACTGAGAAAGAAAAGACTATTAAGGGTGGGAAACAGAGGATTTTCGAAAAGAAGTTGTATCCGGGCTATGTGTTTGTCGAGATGAAGCTGGAAAATGATGGCCGCATTCCTCAGGACGTGTTCTTTCTGATCAAGGAAACTTCTGGGGTCGGGGACTTTATTGGCACGGCCGGTCGCCCCAGTCCCATGTCCATTCCGGAGATTGAGAAGATGCTGCAGGCCTCCAAGCCGGTTGAGCAGCAACCTGAGGTCAAAATGGAGTTCGTGCCGGGCGATCATGTCAAGATTCGAGAGGGCCCGTTTGAGAACATGGAGGGCACGATCGATGACCTGCTTCCTGATCAGGGCAAGGTACGCGTGATTGTCACAATTTTCGGTCGTGCGACACCAGTGGAATTGGAATACTGGCTTATCGAACGCTTTGAGGACTAGGCCGCCACAAAGACTTCTGGGCTGCGGGGGGCAGCATTATTTTGTCTAGATGGGCAGTATCAAGCCCGTCGGGTGTTAGGCCGATAACAACTCCATGAGTGCTCTTGGTACAGGTGTCGCAGCCAGTGTGGCTCCAGCTTCCCTCGCGGCGCAGCAGGTGGCCCAACAGCGGGATCGGCACAGCCGCGATGTGCGTGACAATCAGAAGCGGGTGGGTGAGGTATTTTCGCAGCATATCCGGGCTCTGGAGGAGAATGAGACCGACGATTCCAGTGAGGCACGTCTAGCCGTCGACACCCAAGCTGGGTCGGATCATGAGGATCCGGTTGAAGACACACTTTGCACGGACATCCCACCCGATGTGGAATCGCTGCCTGAGACGATCGATCCTGCTACGGCAATAGACCTGTCTGCGGCTGCAACTTCACCACCGGCACCCGCCCAAGCGTACACTTCGCGTATGGAAGGGGTGAACGAGCACCCCCTGTACCGGCATGTCGATCTTCAGGCCTAAGTGGCATCTTTCGCCTTCAGTCTGATACCGGGCCGTGACGCGAGTAGAATTTACTGAGATGTGGTTGGCGGCTTTCGTGATTACGATTGTGGCTTTGGTCGCTGCGGTGTCCTGGGGGTTATATTTGCGCGTGGATCGCAGCCGCCTAGCGGACGAACGAGAGCGGTCTGATCGTCTCGTCAATTCACTGCGGGAGAAGAACCACGAGCTTGACAAGCAGTTGACTCAAGCCCGCACCCGGCTTGGGGGTATCGATGAAAAATTCAAATCTCTGGCCAGTGAGGCACTCAAGCAGTCCAACGAACAGTTTCTGCAACTGGCGAGAAAGACTTTTGAAGTCGAGCAAAAGCAGGCGACATCGGAACTGGAAAAACGCAAGCAGGCCATCGATATGTTACTCAAGCCGCTAAGAGAAGTATTGGAGCGGCAGCATCGTTCTGTTCAGGAAGCAGAGCAGAAACGTCGGCAAGCGTACGGCAGTTTGAGCCAGCAACTAACATCCATGCTCGAGGACCAGCGGTTGTTGCGGAGGCAGACATCTGATTTGACCCATGCGTTGCGGCGGAGCGATGTCCGAGGTCGGTGGGGCGAGTTGTCATTAAAGCGCATTGCAGAAATGGCAGGCATGGTGCCGCACTGCGATTTCGCGGAACAGGTTACGATTTGGAAGGGAGATGAGCGATTGCGCCCTGACATGGTGGTGCGTCTGCCTTCGGATCGTTCTATCGTGATTGACGCCAAGGCGCCGATGGCGGCGTATTTGGAGGGATTGGAGGCCAACGATCCCGAGCAGCGTCGCCAATGTATGGTTAAGCATCTAGCCCATGTGGACCGCCGGGTACGCGAGTTGTCGAGCAAGAATTATACTGACCACCTTGAGCGGTCCGCCGATTTTGTCGTGTTATTCATTCCGGGTGACAGTTTCTTGGCCCCGGCCGTCGAACTGAGGCCTGATCTGCTTGAGTTCGCGATGAGCCAAGGGGTCGTGATCGCCACGCCCACCACGCTGGTGAGCCTTCTCAAGATCATTGAACTGGGTTGGCGCGAGGAGAAGATAGCTGAGAACGCTCGCCGGATCAGTGATCTGGGCCAGGAACTGCATGAGCGGATCGCCACGGTAACCGGTCACGTCGACCGGCTCGGGTCCAATCTCTCCAAGGCGGTCCAAAGTTACAATCAGTTCGTCGGCTCCTTCGAAACACGGGTTGTATCAACCGCACGCAAGTTTAAGGAACTGGGTGCCGATTCGGGCAAGAAATTGCCTGAGGAAGGACGGTTGGAACCGATTGAGGTAGTGTCACGGCAACTGAAGCGGACCGACGCTTAACTTCAATCGGATCCTATCAGCAGTAGGGGTCAGACCATCTTGGGCAGTTCTCGGTCGACCTCGGGGAAATACCGGCGGATCAGGGAGCAGTCGAATCGTGACATGATGGCGGTGGCGGACTCGTTCTGCAGAAGAAATCGAAATGCAGCATCCACGACACGTGACGGTGCTACGCGGCCATGACTCCACAGATCGTAGTCAGAGAAACTCAGCGTGACTTCATAATCGTGCGTGCGTCCAGAATCGAACACTCGCACCTCGTAAGCCCATCCGCTAGCGCCTTCAGTTTCAGTGCCGATTTCGATTTCTGCCATGCAGGTACAATATTAACAGAGCTGCGCATCAGAGGACACGATGCCATATCCGGGATGCCGATGGTGCGAGCAGTGTGCGGATTGCAGCTGGGCGGAGGTCTGCCTAGTCTTTATTATTACCGGGCTATAGTGGCGATTGTGTTTGGACGAGCATGAATTTCTTTTACGAGACATTGCGCCTAGGTCTATCGAATCTGATGCTGCACAAGCTACGATCGTTTCTGACAGCGATGGGGATCATATTTGGTGTCGCGGCAGTGATCATGATGGTGGCGATTGGTGAGGGCAATAAGCGAAAGGTTCTTTCTGATATTGCGAGATTGGGTTCGAAGAACATCATTCTCCGTTCGATTGCGCCCACGGAGTCAACCAATATGTCGGAGGGGAACGAACGACTCAACAGTTATGGGTTATTGCGTCGCGACTTGCGGCGCCTCGAACAAACCGTGGGGCCGATTTCGGAAATCATTCCGCTTAAACGTGTGGGTTCCCAAGTCTTCAATGGGGTGCACAAGGTGCCGGCTGCGATCTTTGGCACGACACCACGGCTTTGTGGGGCAATGTCGCTGCAGGTGGCTAGGGGGCGATATATCTCGGATGCCGATCTGCAGCGGGTAGACAATGTGGCGGTCGTGGGCCACGAGGTGGCCAAGCGGTTGTTTCCTCTGGCGGACCCGCTCGGCAATGTTTTTAGGGTAGATGACCAGACCTACACGGTGATTGGTGTTCTTAGCCCCATCGGCCTTGCTGGTGGAGCGGGATCGGCTTTGGTGGGGCGTGACCTTAATTTTGATATCCATATTCCAATGCCTGCGGCCATCTTACGTTTCGGGGACGTACGCCGCCATGTTTCCAGCGGGACATGGCAACTCTCGCAGGTTGAGGTGTCGGAGGTTGTGGTGCAGGTGCCAACGGAAGACGATGTGATGCCCGTCGCCCAGCAGATCGAGCGAGTTTTGGAACAGGAGCATGCCGAATTGCAGGATGCGACCACGATTGTGCCGCTGGAGCTTCTGAATCAAGCCGAACGCACCCAGCGCATGTTTAATGCCTTAATGATCTCGATTGCTTCGATCAGCCTGCTGGTCGGTGGGATCGGCATCATGAACATCATGCTCGCGTCGGTTACGGAGCGCACGCGGGAGATCGGCATCCGCCGGGCACTGGGGGCAACCCGCCGCCACATCATTGCCCAGTTTCTTGTCGAGACTACGGTGCTCTCAGGAATCGGAGGCTTCATTGGCATTGCGGTTGGACTCGGTGGAGTTGCTGCTCTGGCATTGGTTCACCAAGTGATTACGGCGGTGGAGCGTCCACAGGTTACATTGTGGTCGGTCATCGTCAGTTTTCTGGTTGCTACAGCTGTTGGCATTGTGTTTGGCCTCTATCCTGCGGTTCAGGCCGCACGCCAGGATCCCATCGTGGCCTTGCGCCACGACTGATTGTTGGGCTATCATCTGAACCACATCGACTGCTCAGAACGGACATTTGGTGGATAAATCAATATAAGGCGATACAGTTTTTGGGAACCGAGCGGCTACTGTGGGGGATCGCGGGTACATAACCCGATCGTGATTCGTTGCGCCTTGTTTGGACGTATGATTATGGTGCCAGCAGCTACGAGTCATCTGACCTTGTATGCCATTGGGCGAACAGAGATTGCCCGATCTCATGATGGGGCATGTCGCAGGCAATTCATCGCTGACGACCGGGGTATTCATGTTTTACTATAGGTAGGATTTTACAGCCCTTGGCGTCGCTAGGCAGCATGAATGCAACGAATGCATCTTTGCGGTTGTCTTGATAATCAATTCGTCGACCTGCAATACCGATCGTCAGGCGTTATTTTTCCGTAACACCGGGTTAAGGAAAACGGTTCAAGGTGGTCGGGTCGAATGCAACGCCTTCATCGTCCGCGATTTTCTTGAACTGTTCAATTTCAACTTCCGTGAACAGCAGGCCGCCGGCCTGTTCACTGCGCTGCGCGGCTTCGTGTTCAATCTGACCCGGCAGCAAGCATCCTTCGTTTCCGTGCCCCAACACGTTTTCAATGACAGCGAGAACGTTCTGGGTCTGGTTGCGACCTTGGGCAAACGCCCCGCAGCTGAGCGCCTCTGGATGCACGACCTGAAAGTAGAAGGTGGGGGTCGTCTTCTCCCCTTCGGCCGCATTCTCAGGCCGTGAGCGGAGAGTCGACAAGGATCCGCCAATCAGTGCCCCAAGGAGTTCAATGATCAAGCCGAGCCCATATCCCTTATGGCCTCCGACCTTACCGCCGAACGGCACTAGAGCAGCAACCTGATCAGGGTCTTGGGTCGGATGACCCTTGGCGTCTATCGCGCTGTCAGGTGGCAGCGAACTACCGTCTCGTTTTGCTTGCTGCACCTTGCCGTAGGCAATAGTGCTGGTGGCCCAGTCAACGACGATCGGAAAGCCGATAGCCTCCGTGGTGGGAAACCCCCATGAATGTGGGTTGGTGCCGATGGTGGGACTGCGTCCGCGAAATGGGATGACTTCAGCGAGGCCTGACGTGCAACAGGTGTATGCAACATAACCACGTCTCGCGGATTCCATGACGTAACCGCCACCCCAGAGGTAATGAAAGGCCTGATCAACACTGACGATGCCGATGCCGAATTTATCAGCCATGGCTTCGCAAGCAGTGATTGCTTCGAAGGCTACTGCGGGGCCGAACTTCTGATGTGCGATCCACCGCTGCGTTGGGCCGGAAGCAGCAGGCAGCTTTTCGATCTGTGCAGCGGGGATGCATCCGGGTTGGGGATGATGGCCAGACCCCAAGGTCTCGTCCAAGTGCAGGGCCTTGAGTGCATTATGCGACCGGATGCCGTGCCAAGAGGCCATCTGGCAGATTCTGGCCCCATCGACTGCCTCTGATGCCATGAAACCGCGTCGACAAAAAGCAGCCTCGACGATCTTATCGTGGTCGGACGGTGAAAGTACCAACTGGCTCATGGGTAGGATCTCGATTGTGGGATCAATTACTGCGGTGTCGGTTGCGGTGGGATCTGGGTCGGGTCGAACTGCGCATCAAGCGGTGTCCGGTCTAGCCACCAGGGCAGTTTGATCGTTGCGGAGTTCTTCCAAGCGCTATGAAGAATTGTGGCAGTAATCTGGGCTGCGGCACGAGTGCGGTTGATCGTAAACTTGATGACTTCGTCATCGATCAACTCAAGGTCTGTAGGTTCTGGAAGACGGGGCTCAAGTTCGTATACACGGTCAACTAGCTCATTGCTGTGTTGCAGTTGCCGCACTACGTAAGCAAAGATATCGGTGTGGGCGAGAATTTTGGGCATCGGTTCCCCAAAGATCCGCTCGTATGGAAGTTTGGTGGGCAGTGCGCCCACGCGGGCGTAGACATTACTGTGGTCGGTGTCGGTTCGTCCGTTCCAATGGACCGTGGTGTGCAGGGGCATGCTCAGGTCCGTTGTGTAGTGGGCGAGCAGACCGGCATACACGACGCACTTGATCTGCACATGGGGATTTTCTGGTGACCGGCGGTGTTCGGCAAAGGCAAGCGTCAGGCGCTGCGCCCACTCGATGATCGCGTAGGGAAGCAAGCCCACCTCCTTCGGTTTTATGCCCAATTTGGTACAGAGTTGGTGGAAGTCTTCTCGCGATCCCGGTAGAGAACGGCCTTTCAGCAATTCAAGATCCAGATAGTGTTCGGGCTGCTCAGTCTGGCGCAGTTGCGGGGTGTCACGGTTTTGGGCCACGTCAGGATCAATCGAGACATGCGCAGCGGTCGTGGCACCAAGGCGAAAAAACTCGGGCACCTCTGGTGGCAGAGATTCCACCGCAGCCAAAGTGGCGTAGTAGTGTCCCTCGTCATGCCACGCATTGGCACCCGACCAGAGCGAACCTGTTGCAATCAGGGCGGTCATCCAGCGCATCGGCGCGGCCTATCCAAGAATTATGGTCCAGGGACATCATACCGGGGTTTGTTCAGGTCGCTTCTAAGTCGACGCCTACGGCAGGGGTCGGTAGGATGCCGCCATGATCGTATCCAAGCCGACCGTTGGTGATCCGCTTCTGAAAGTTGATCGGCTTAAGACGTACTTCCCGGTGCGCCGGGGGCTATTGCGCAAGCACATAGGAGATGTTTGCGCCGTGGACGACGTGTCCTTTCAGATTGGTCGGCAGCAGACTTTGGGGCTGGTCGGGGAATCTGGATGTGGGAAATCGACGGTGGGACGTACTCTCCTACGACTAATTCCCGCGACATCTGGTTCGGTGACCTTCGACGGTGTCGACGTATTTACCGCAGATCGCGCACAATTGCACGGTCTGCGGCAGCGCATGCAGATCATCTTTCAAGATCCGGTTGGATCACTGAATCCCCGGATGACGGTGCGGCGCATCATCGGCGAACCGATCCAGGTACACCGGCTAGCCCGGGGCAGTGAGCTAGAACATCGTGTTGCCCAACTCATGCAGAAGGTTGGTTTGACGCCCGAACAGATGAATCGGTATCCACATGAATTTTCCGGTGGCCAGCGTCAGCGCATCGGCATTGCCCGAGCCCTAGCCTTACAGCCTGAATTCATTGTCTGTGATGAGCCGGTGTCCGCTTTGGATGTGTCGATCCAGTCACAGATGCTGAATCTGCTCAATGATCTTCAAGACGAGTTCCATCTTTCTTATCTCTTTATTGCACACAATCTAGCCGTTGTAGAGCATTTCTGTGATCGTGTAGCAGTGATGTACC
>CAUZOD010000082.1:0-10374 GCA_963581115.1 Phycisphaerae bacterium
CAATTACTGCGCATTATACCGCACATAATGCACTCATGCCATCCTATCAGATGGCCAAAAGACTCCCGCACTGGCCCAACCAAATCGCGAGAAATATGCCCGCGGAGGCCTAGTTCCGCGCCAAAATTGTTTAAATATCGCGGTAAAGACCAACCAACCGCGGGGAAAATGCGAGGATTAAAGAATGGTTGCGTATTTTCACCCCAAACTTACTCTCATTAAAAACAACGTGTAAAATACCTGTCAGCAGGCAATTATATTTTACCCACCTGAATAGATTTGCAGCATCTCCGGGGGCCCGATCAGGCCCTTCTGCTTGGCACCTCGGTTGGTGGTATGGCTCACATCAAAACCGCCAACCTTCAGAAGTCTGATGGCCTTGGACTGCGGGGCTGACTCGGCCAGTTTCGCTAGATGCTCCTGGTGACCGATGCGCCGGACCACGTCCCAATAAGGCCGCCTTTCATGACGAAAATTTAAATCTCATTCCCTAAAACCATCTACACCAACCTCATATGCAATCATTGCCTGTTTGATCGTAGCCTCAATGGAATACCCGGTATGCAGATTAGCGATGATCTTGCAACCGTTGGTACAGAACTTCGCGATGGCTTGCGGGTCCACTGGCTCAGGCAACCCCTACAAACATGAAGACTCCATCCAGGAACCGCTCATCCAGCCAGATTTCCAGATCGAATCCGAAGAACAGGTTCGAGGCAAATCCTTTCTTCCAAGTGCCCGGATATAACATAGCCGTCAACTCGAGTTCCTTGCCTTTTTTCTTCTCGGCCTCATCGACCATGCCACGTACTGAGCGGACGAATTCGGTTAGGTAACCGGCTCGGTGTCTCTGCGCCCTGATGTCGTTCTCATCGATGCTGCGCAAGTCAATCCCATGTTTTTTCCTGAAATCATCGATCACGATGTCCTCATAACCCACGGACATCGGTCCGCGAACGAAACACAGGGACACACCGTCAATGTCAAATCTATCTATCACTTCACGAATCATCGTAAGCATGTAATCGCGCACCTCGGGATGGGCATAACTGGCCTTCTCAACCAAAGTGCCATCAAAATCGACTAGTCACAGGTCGGGTCGGCGTCGGACGATGCCCATGGAATTCTCCCAAAGGTCTGCAGGTGGAATATTTTCCCGGCATATCGATGGCATGACCACATAGTGAGGCGTGGAATTCTCCCAAAGGTCTGAAGGCAGAATATCGCCGATAATACCCAGGCGGAACATTGCGTGAAAGTCAATCCCCATGTCGTGGCAGTGATCCAGCAACACCTGCATGGGACCGATCCCTATTATCGATCAGTGTTTTGAGGCTGTCGCGCAGAATCTTGTGCCCCGGGGTTGCAACCGAGTTGCCGGCTTCCTCCAGCCAATAAGAGCCGACTTTCGAGGGACAATTTACGATGTCGCCAGAAGCAACGGAGAAGACTACCGTACCTACATCGGAATACCGATACGGCCCCACTTCCTTCAAGAAGATCTTTCTCAGTAGTTGGACCTTTGTAGAACAACCCATTGCCATCGTTAAGGGCATAGAGATTACGAGTGGCGGTTCTGGCCCGGTCCTGCTGAATCGCCGCAACCTGCTCTGAAGACAGTGGCACTAGCTTGACATATCCCAGGAACGCTTTGCAGGCGGTCTCCTTATTGTGCTGACCAATGACAAGATCCTGATCGGTCAGATCAGCTGACTTGAAGAATATTTCCTTAAATTCGACCTTGCCCGGCCATTCCAACTCCGGCTCAGGATCTGAGATATTTGTGAAGCAAGGATCCGACGTCAGCTTGAGTTTTAGCTTGAAGTCTCCGTCGTAACTATAATGTGGATTCCAGATACCCACGTGAATTGCGTACCAACCGCTGACCCCAAGTTCCAGTGTGACACCAGGCGCATCCATCAGGGAACTCGCACCTAGAATCACACCACCAACATCCGTCCGCCTCGTAGTCAATCAAGTGCCAATGGTGCTTCTTACGCACAATTGACAACGCTTCGGCTGGACGGCAACCGCTCAGATCACTGATCAGGATCGCCTCCGTCATTTTTGTGATAGCGTTTGCGCAGCAAATAACCGGCACGATCGGAATGATCCACATCAATGTCAAAATCCAGAAGACATTCCAAAGATCGCCACAATTCTTTATTGCAACACAATTTGTCATATCCACGTTCGATTAGAAATTTATATTTAGAAATACCCATCTTACAGATTTAATGGTAGTAAATCCAAAGGCAACGCCATCGGCAAGGACAGCTTTGAATACCCTGCCAGAATTGCTCAAATCTTTCTGTCTCACCACCTGAAGCGCAGGCCATGCGAATCACAACTGCTGCTTCAGGCGAACGATCTGCCGGGCCATCCGGTCTCGGAGATCGAGACACCAGGCATCATTGAGCGTCCACTGGACTGATTTGGGAAACATCCTAGAAATGTCATTGATCACATCCTTGCCGGCAGAAGTATCAATGCCGCGACGATCAGCCTCGATGATCAACTCTTCGAGAATCCTCGCATACTCGTAGTCGTCCACACTTTCCCTGTAGGTCATCACACGCAACGAGGGGGTAATTGTAAAATCAGGATCGGGCGCAAGCCCCTTCCGGTACGGTGGATAGAAGTAGGACAATGCGCCGTTGGCAAGTCGCGAATATGGCTCGACCCAAGGATTGTGCGGATCATCGGCCTTGCCATAAGTGTGCCACCACATGAATGTATCCCAAATCATGTAACCGCTGCCCCCTCTGTTGAACATGTCCAAGCCGATCTGGCGATTGGTCATCCCAGGGGTATTGATGCCCAAGCGGCTGCAGTAGGCAGCATAACTCCACAAATTGTCGCGGCTGTGGGGCACATTGTAATCATCCCAAAAATATGCCTCCCAGCGATTGTAGTTTTCATCCAGTTGGGGCGCATAAGTAAACCACTTGGTAAAAACATATTCGCTATTTTCTTGATGCGTCAACCACTCAAGACCCTGCAAACATTGGACAAACCGAATCTTGGATGTTAGAGGGTCCGATTTCAGCAATCGGATTAGGTGCAGCAGATTCTCGGTGCCCGAAGTTTCATCTCCGAATATGTAGAACTTATCAAGCCAACCATGCTCTTCCAGATTTCTGGCGATAGTTCGGTAGTAGTCAAGCAAGAGCCGATCCCACTGTTTTTGCGTCACCTCGATTGATTCATCGTAATAAGCATCGCCCAGCCTCTTCTTCCACGTCACCTTTGTTGTCTGCCGGAATGTCTGCCAACCCATGGTCACATGTCCAGGGTCTGGCTCCCATTGCTCGAGTACATCGCCCGGAAGATGTTTGAAAACATGACAAACACCGGGATTAGTGTGCGTGAGGCAGACGCTGTTGACCTTTAGATCATCAATGTAATGCCGCAAGTCATTATTAAACTCCGTGAAATCCCAGTCATACAACTTGAAGTAATTCCCCGGCTTGTCCACATTGTATCCATGTGGTGGTGGAGACCATTTCATTCCGATTTCGGTAAAGAGCACCACGCTCTTCGGATAAAACTTGTTGGCCGCCATCTCGTCATAGTATTTTCGGGCTAGCTTCTTCAGTTCGGACTTGGTTGTCAGACCGTGATACTGCATGATTGTCTTTAGTTCTTCGAAGCCGCTGTTCTTGGCGAGAAACTGCCCGCCCATATGGGTATGAAATGTCGAATACTCCGGAAGTTCAAAGTCATATACCTCCACAACCAGCGGCACGGTAATCGAGGAGGCATTCTTGGCCTGGATCGCCAACTTCCCGTGGTAAGTTCCTGAAGACGTTCCCGGGGGCACTCGCACTGTGACCCAGAAGCCCACATTCCCGTCGTCCGCAATAATCCTGCGCGACATTACCGGGACCAGGGGGTCCCCGATCCGGCCAAAGAATTCCACCTGGTTCAGCAACGATTTTTTTGTGATCGGAACATACTCGATCGCCCGAATATCGATGTCATTCAGGCGATTGTTTCCGTTATCTTGAGCAAGTGCACTCACCTGAATAGACTGAAAATAAAATGATCTCTTCGGTGCAATCACAACCTGAAATGATTGCGATTCATTGGCGGCAAGGGTCACGTGAATGCCCTTGGATGACTCGCGGGCCGGTACCGGCGTGTTGGGAGTTAGTTTCACAGTGGTATCTGCAAACCACAGTTGGCAATCGGCATTTGTTCCCAGACCATACCGGCTAGCCCCAATGTATTTCTCCGCAAGACCTACCTTCACTCTGACAGAAGTAGCGTTTGGAATCTGGCGGTGCCGCATCTCTGGGATCTTTAAGTACCACGCATCCAGCGGTTGGTAGTAAAGCATCAGGTTCTTCTTGCCCGGCTCCTTAAAGTTCCCCAGAAAGCGGATGCTCACCTTCCTGACCGACAAGTTCCCATCTGAAATTGCTCCTGACTCGGCTTGTAGTTGCATCGCGCCGCCGTCGGACTGTAGCAGACATTCGTGGTGTGTCCGCTTCTTGGGTAGAAGGCGGGGCATGTACGAACTCATGTACGCATGGGTACGAGGCGGATCGCCCACGGGGAACGTCTGTTCATATGCGTTTGTCGGCGGAACTTTTCCATCTTCGCTAACGAACTGTACCAGGTAGTACGCCCCGTTTTCCGTGGGAATGGGTAGGATCGAATCTGACTTTAACAGTTCTTCGCCATCTGGGATCAGGTAGAAGCCAACCCCCGGATCCGGATTAATCACCCGGCCCGCCGTATCTACTTCCACCACCTTCAAATGGTTGTAGGCAAGAAAGAGCGGATTGAATGAATACTCTTCGATCGCATTGATCGCGTCAGTCAGATTCGATTCCTCGATCGCAATTTGGGTCCACCCCGCCCGTCCAACTTCTACCACAAGAGGTATCCGGTACTGGTAGTAACTGTCTAACCAATTATCTTCACTACCTTGGACCGGAATCGCCCACATGATCTGAGCCAACAACAGCGGCGTGCAAAACACCAAGAACCTGACCGACCTGGCGACCCAATTGGCCAAGCAAGCCATAAATGATCCGCCAGGCGCATCCATAAATTTCATTGCCATGATTTCAAATCCTGTTGCATCGAATTGTCTAGAGCCTGACTGGCGATTACACATCATGTTGATATTAGGTGATATTGATGATGCGCTTCATCCTAGTGTAGGACTGTGGAGTCTACAAGCATAGTTGCTGCAACCTGACCCAGGTAGTGTCGAAGACAAGGTCCCGGAGAAAAGATAACGTCCTGTGAGAATCAGGTATCAAAACTTAGATACTTTTTCTTGATCCCAATCAATCTTATTCTATTAAGGAAACTATTACTCCGGCTCTCCGGTCACAATACGGTTATCCCACCACTTGCATCAGCGATGTCTCAAGCGTCTGGATTGTTCGGTCGACATTCTGAAGCTTGTCCAATCCAAAAAGCCCTATCCTGAACGTCTGGAATCCATCCGGCTCATCGCATTGCAGTGGCACTCCCGCTGCGATCTGAATCCCCTGTGCGGCAAAGCGAGATCCGGACTTGATATCTGGATCGTCGGTATAGCTTACAACAACACCAGGTGCGCCAAACCCCTCAGTGGCCACACTCTTAAAACCCGCGACAGCCAGCAGTGTCCGCACGCGATCGCCAAGCTCTTGTTGCGCCTCACGTGCAACATCGATACCAAATTGCTCCGTCTGGTTCATCACGTCACGAAAGGTGGTCAACCCATCCGTAGGCATCGTGGCATGATAGGCGTGTCCGCCACCCTCGTAGGCTTGCATGATCTCAAGCCACTTGCGTAGATCACATGCAAAACTAGTGCTAGTGGAATCAGAAATGCATGCTCGGGCTGGATCGCTCAGCATGACCAAAGCGCAACACGGCGAACCACTCCACCCTTTCTGAGGAGCACTGATCAATACATCTACGCCCGATTCATTCATGTCAACCCAGATGGCCCCCGATGCAATGCAATCCAGTACCAAGAGGCCGCCAACATTATGGACGGCATCTGCAACCTGCCGGATGTACTCCCCAGGCAAAATCATCCCCGATGACGTTTCAACGTGAGGGGCGAAGACAACATCGGGGCATTCTGACTCAATGGTCCGCACCACATCAGCCAATGGGGCAGGAGCGAATGCGGGTGTGACGCCGTTATCAATTGGGCGAGCCTTTAAAACAATCGTTTCGGATGGAATCCCGCACATGTCAAATATTTGGGTCCAGCGATAGCTGAACCACCCATTGCGAATGACCAGGCATTTCTTGTTTGTGCCCAACTGCCGTGCCACCGCTTCCATTCCAAAGGTACCACTGCCCGGAACGATAGCCACGGACTTTGCAGCATAAACACGCTTCAACGTCTCAGAAATGTCGTTCATCACACCCTGAAAATTCTTGGACATGTGATTCAGAGCACGGTCCGTATAGACGACCGAGTATTCCAGAAATCCGTCTGGGTCGATATGGGGTAACAATCCAGGCATATCGCTCTCCTAGAGATATGGCTACAGTCTAGCAACAATCCACCTCGACCCCAATAAAATGGGTGAAGACGGTCTCATTTGATGAGAATTGGGAAACCGCATAGTACCACTCAAATTTTTAAAATCCTTTATCCTTTATTTGGTGCCGATGATTGTGCAAGCTGAACTATTATCTTGCCCGATGACATTCGACACTGGGAGACGCCATGCCCACCGAACCTGATTCCAAGCGTGCCTTGTCACTGGTCATGAAACTTCTGACGATTCCCGGCCCCAGTGGGGGCGAGGCAAGGATCGTCCGCTTTATCTGCGACCGATTCGTGCGGGCAGGTCTCGCCGCCAGCCATCTTACAACCGACAATGCCCATCATCGCAGTCATCTAGACGGTGAGACTGGCAACCTAATTGTGCGCCTACCTGGTACGATGCGCGGTCCCCGGCGCCTGCTCATGGCACACGTGGATACAGTGCCTCTTTGTGTCGGCTCGAAACCGATACGTCGTGGCAACCTGATCCGCTCGGCTGATAGAGCCACCGCGGTGGGCGCCGATAATCGCAGCGGCGTGGCGGCCGTGCTCCACGCTGGTCTGGAAATTTTGCGCCGCGGACTGCCCCATCCTCCATTGACACTGCTGTTCCTCGTACAGGAAGAAGTTGGCCTTGTCGGATCATGCAACCTGGCGATCAGCCGCTTGGGACGTCCTACACTGGCATTCAACTTCGATTCCGGACCCGTTGATATTTTGATCACAGGAGCGACGGGCGCTTACCGGATTCTCATGAACATCGAGGGAATTGCAAGCCACGCAGGAGTACATCCGGAAGATGGAGCCAACGCCATCGTCATCGCCGCGAAGGCAATCGCCTCTCTCGAAGCCGATGGCTGGCTCGGACGGATCGTGAAAGACAAAAAGCAAGGCGCCGCCAATATTGGAGTCATCCAGGGTGGCAACGCGACCAATGTCGTAACGCCATTGGTAACCGTGCGCATCGAGGCGAGAAGCCATGATGCACGATTTCGCAGGCGGATCCTAGATACGATTGTCCGACACTTCGAGAAGGCCGCCCGATCCGTTAAGACCACATCAGGTAGATTTGGTCGTGTTCGGGTCGAGTCTCGCCTTGATTATGAATCCTTTCACATTTCCCATCATGAACCGAGTGTACAGATCGCCAAGGCCGCAATCCGGAGCCTCGGGATGGATCCTGTCTGCACCGCTGTAGATGGTGGACTTGACGCCAACTGGTTGACCGCCAAGGGCATCCCCACAGTCACCTTGGGCGCTGGGCAGCATCACGCCCACACGGTTGATGAGGTTCTAGACACCAACGAGTTCCTGCAAGGCTGCCGCGCTGCCCTGCACCTAGCGACAGCAACAGAAGACTTCGCATCGAAAGCATAATCACCTACGAACCCAACCACATCGGGTTGCGCCGCGGCGAACGGATGGTATCGCATCACTATGTCGCTATGCGGCGAGAACCTGTTTGCAGAAAAGATTGGTAACGTTGCCGATACTCTGATTTGTAATCGGCCACGGCCTGTTCATAACTAAGATCCGGCGCATCGGATCTAATTTCACCGTGGACAATTAGATCTCGTGCCTCGGTCGGCAGTAGGAAGTGACCCTCACTCGGCATGATTGACTTGCCATCCAACTCAGCATGCTTCACATCATAAAACCACGGAACGCGTAGCAACATACGGTTCGGAGCATTGCGGAATTCTGTGGGCAGAGTGATCGACAGCTTCGTCCCTTCGGATGCAACACGCATGTTGATTGGACCGAAAGCCGATGGCTCACTGGCCATCTCGATCATCTGTCGGGGCTTGATCCATTCGGGTGACACCGCTGACAGTAAGTAAAGATCCTCATCCTGCTCCCGGATCAGCATATTGCGCAAGAGTTCGATAGTCTTCGAAGACGTTGCGCCCTGGGGAAGAATATTAAAACAATGGCTGCACTCACGGGTACTCCAGGCAACGGTACCAAACTCGCCCGGCAGATGGGTTGAACTGGTGTGCAAGAGCAAGGCGTATAGCTCTTTGACGGCCCATTCCTGGTCCCACGCCGTCCCTCGCACCAAAGAAACCTGAGCATTGTTTGGCGTCTGCCAGTAGTGCATCATCGGTTCTTCATTGAAGACAAAACTGTCACCCTCTCTAGCCACAGCGATGGGCCAGGAATATTGCAGAATACCCTCCTGATATTGATCGCGAACCGTCCGGAGCGTGGTCTCCACTCGTGGATCTTCCGGATCAAATAACACTCTAGGATAAAGGGTCAACAGGTTGTCCCAGTCATTGCCCGCCGTAGTCCGATCAAGGGCCGGGGGAATATAGCCGCCAGTCTGCGAGGTCTGTGCCGCAAGTGCGAGTTCGAAGGCATCCCGAAACCGTCGACGTTGGCTCTCGAAACGCTCTGCGTCATCAGATCGTCCCATCTCTCTCGCCATGAAAATCGCAATCTGCAAGCCTACCAATGCCCACAGGTGCTGGCCGGTCTGACGGCAGTTTTTCAAGTATGCATCGTCTGAAATCGTAGACGACGGCCACAACCCCAATGGATCTTCACTCGTAACTCGATCATGCCAGTCCGCAGCCGCAACCACACCCGGGTATACCGATTCAAGAAATCCCCGGTCGCGAGTCATGCGGTAGTGATCGGCCCAACCCCATAGGGTCCAACCAAACAATTCCCAGTATCGTGCGTCCGGGTGGCGTTTCATGCGAAAGCTGCCGTCCGGAAACTGCATCTTTCTCCAGAACAAAAAACCTTGCCTTGCAACGTCAAGCAGCCCCATATACTCCATGGCCCGCAACATGTGAGTCGTATCACTGCCGCCATACCAGTCGTGGTAATGGAACTTGTTGACATTGACAATGGTGTCCTCACCGATCTGGTCAATGGACAACAGATTCACGATGGTATTTCCGACCAGATATTCCTGTACCTTGCGTTCGGGAAAACTCAAGGGAACACGCTTGAGGACCATGTCGTCCCAAAATGAAATGGTCTGGCCCAACCAATCCTCATAACTGGCCTCGCGCAACTGCGCCGCCCGGCCAGATCCAACGGGTAAGGGCACTATGGGTAACTTGTAGACCAAGTGACCGGTCTCACTGGGCGCCAGATCCAGACAGTAAGTAACTACGCCCAGCGGTGTGTGTGGCTTGCAACGAGAAACACGATCAAGATCGCCCTCGATCTCTCCCGAAAAAAACCGATATGCCTGCAAACCCGAATCCAAGATGGCCAAAGACTTTTGTACCGGTGCAGGGGCAACTGGATAGCTGTATATCAGCCGGTCATCCCGGATCATCGCGTCCTTGGCAAACTGATACTGCCACTTCGGGTTGAATCTATCCTGCCCAGCCACCAGATCTGCGGGCATGTTTTCGAATGTCTGCCGAAACCGATAATCGGCCACATTCGGCCACATCTGTCCATATGGCGATTCTGCATCTAGCGTGTTGCACTCTGCCTGAAACCGCCAGGCCGTCGAGAAAAACGCTGCACGCGGTTCGGACAGCGTATTGGTCATCGATACCCGGACGAAGTTCACCGGTAATCCTTTCAACTCTCCGCCAAGATCGGCTGCAAACATCTGGAAAGCGAACCGCACACCATTTCGTTCTAGGTCGTACTCGATGATCGGAAAGCAACCACGGTGCAACGTGCGGATTCGTGCCCGCACGGACTCCAAGGGGTTCCCGATAAAAAACATGAGTTCCCCAAACCCCGTGTAGACATAGCCTTCCGGCGTCACCTCGCTCCCCACCGGTGTACCAAAAGCCCCGAGTAGATCGTTGGGATTTGCGAAATAGGAAAATGGTTTGCCCGGAAGATCAATTGTGTCCGGATCGTGCATACCAAATCGCTCA
>CAUZOD010000083.1:0-10250 GCA_963581115.1 Phycisphaerae bacterium
CGTTGAATGCATATGTTTTGTCTTCCGGGTTTTCTTTGTACTCAAAACTCTCAAAACCCTGGATGCATGCACCGATCTTGAGGCGGGCCACCAGTGGATCTGACTTCAAGAGCTGAAGATAATGCAATAGTCGAGCCTGATGCATGGTCTCGTCGACGCAGATGAACGACTTGTCCAGCCAACCGTGAGATTCAAGGTTTTGGGCTACGGCCCTAAAGTAGTCCAGGAGCAAATGGTCGTACTGATCCCGGCTGATCTCGATCGTTTCGTCATAGAAAGCATCGCCCTCCTTCTTCCCATAGGCCACGAAGGTCCGCTCGCGAAATGTCTGCCAGGCCATGGTCACATGAGGGGTTGACTGGGGCAGTTCATCGAGGGCGCGACCGGGTAAGTGCTTGAAGATATTGCAGACGGTTGGATTGGTATGTTCGATGGTAATCGTGTTCACCTTGAGTTCATCAATAAAGTAGGTCAGTGTCTTGTTGAACTCAGTGAAATCCCAGTCGTGCAGCTTGAAATAGTTTCCCGGTGTTTCGACGTTGTAACCGTCGGGCGGCGGGGTCCAGTTCATTCCCACCTCGCTGAAAAGAGCAACGTTCTTAGGCGTGAACTTGTTCTGCGCCATCACCGTGTAGTAGCGACGAGCCAGATCCTTTAGATCCTGCTTGCTCTTAAGACCATGGTAGGCGAGCATGGAGGCGTCGTCGGTCAGTTCACTGCCGTGACCGATGTACTGGCCGCCAACATCGACGTTCAACGTGGAAAATTCCGGCAGTTGGAAATCATACACCTCCAAACGGAGGGGAAGTTTCACGTTTCGGGCGCCCAGAGAAACGGCGACGTGCCCCCGATAGGTCCCGGCCGGAATGTCAGTCGGGGTCTTAACGGTTACCCAGATCGCCGTGTTGCCCGCGGCAGGTGTCAGCCGCCGTGGCGTCACCGCCACCAGCGGATCGCCTATCATGCCGTGGTACCGCGCGGGAGTGATAACAGACGATTCCAAAATCGGAACGTACTCAACAATCTTAAAGGAGATCTGCGAGCCAACGATCCTGGCGACGCCATTCCTTAGGTCGGTTGCCCTGATCGACTCAAAATCGACCGCAGCCTTCGGCTGGAACACCAGTTGAAAGGATTGCGCCTCATTCTTCGCTGACTTGATCGTCACCCCATCCGCTAACGCCATGGGCGCAGGCGTCTGAGGCGTTAGTTTGACGGTACTCTGTGCAAACCAGATATCTATGTCGTCACGACCGGTCGCCAGCCGATGGCGAACACCGGCATCGTATTTCTGGGCCTGGCCCACATGGCTTACACGCGAGACCGATGGGGGTAATTGCTGCCGACGCTTCTGCGGCACCATCAGATGGTGACCGCACATCGGCTGATAATACAGCATCAGGTGCGTGCGCCCCGAGTGAGACAGGTTGGCAAGCAGTCGAATTTGCACCCGATGCAACGCAATATCTTCCAAACCCGATACCCATCGGCCCCCGACGTCAAGTCGAACCGGACCCGAGTCGGGAATAAACAATCGCTCATGTTTCGTCAAAGCTTTGGGCAGCATTGGCGCCTCATAAGAAACGCGGTAGTTGTATTTGCGCATCGGGCTATCGAGACGAAAGATATTTTCGTACTGAAACATGGGTGATTTGCTGCCACCGGCAGAGCTGTATCTCAACAGATACGGGACCAACGACTCCACTGAAACTTCCACCGTGTCTTGCTCGCTACCGAGGGCACTGGCGGCCAGGTTCGGGCCTTGTTCTACCAGATAAAACCCCGCATCCAGATCCGGTGAGATCGCCTTGCCTTCGCTGTCGACCTCTACCACCGCCAGAGAGTTATAGGCGAACCACTGGGAATCAAACTGCAGTTCTTCTAGACGATTAACGGCTGTGGTGATCTGCTGTTCGTTTAAGACGATGGCGTTCCAACCCGAAGTGGAAGCTTCGATCACAATCGGAATGCGGTACTGATAGTAAGTGTCAAACCAATCCTCAGCGGCCAGTAGTGGGGTACAGCCTAGAGCCGCAGTCACGAGGAAGCAGATACGTGGCATTGGGGTGAGATTCATAGTAAGTTTGCTTTCGATCTAGGGAGAAATAGGATTGAGCCACTGGGCACCAACCCACATATCGTTGCCCCGGTGGGCAATGTCCAAGGGAACGCCATCCCCGGGATCGGCCATGGCCTCAACATGACCATCCATGAAGAGCACGTTGGAAGCGCCCCCGCGATATTCAAACGAGCCGTCCACTCCGCGAACGCGGCTCTCCGGCCGGGCTCCGTGCGGGAAACCAACCGTGGTCAACGACGACGGAAGGCCCGGCGTGATGTGCCTTTCATTATGGAACGAAATCCCCGATCCCGGTGGACCCCACATGTTGCCTTTGGTGTCCATGATGGTTGCGGTTCTGCTTTGTTCAAGAAATTCGTCGATTCGCCGGGGGAACTCTGGCTCATAGATGACGTAGATATCCCAGTTCGCCAGATAATTGTGATGCCAACCAGGCGGCAGGGTCGAATTGCCCGTGAAACCCTCCTCCACCATTGTGGGACAGTAAAAAATCGGAAATGCGTTATATCCCTCTGCCTCTGCTTCAATGATTCTTCGGTTCTGCTCGGCCGCAGAATAACCGAGTGTCTCTTCAATCAGGATTCCGGTCCACATCTGGTACGCAGTGCGATTAGCCAGATTAAGGTCCGAGGCCGGCGGATGATACCCATTATGGTTGTTGATGTACGTGGCAGTCATGAGACCGATCTGCTTTTCTTGCGTCATGCACAATAAAGCCTTTGCCGATTGCCTGGCCTTGCCAAGAGCTGGCATCAATATCGCAATCAACAGCGAGATGATGCCGATGACCACGAGCAGTTCGATAAGAGTAAACCCACCATGTTTACTCCCGTTTACCATTACGATCCGTTGAATTTAGGGATCAACTAAAAATTACGCTTACGGGTGTGGAGAATGCCAATCCCGACCAATCCACAGATTATCCCCCGCATAGGCGATGTCCAACGTGACCCCGTCGCCGGGATCCTTCATCGCTTCGACATGGCCGTCCATGAACAACACGTTGGTCGCTCCGCCCCGGTAGGCATAAGAACCTTGAACTCCGCGGGCTTTTCCACCCGGCCTGGCCCCATGGGGAAATCCAACCGTGACTGTTGGCCACGGACCGCCCGGGGTCACGTGGCTTTTTCTGTGGAAAGCGATTGGCCGATGTGGTGGGCCCCATATGTTACCGTTCATGTCCATCAGAGTCGCGGTCTTGCTCTGCTGATTGAATTCATCGATCAGGCGCGGGAATTCCGGTTCATAGATAACGAAGATGTCCCAATTGGGTCCATACTGATGGTGCCAACCCGGAGGTGTGGTCGAATTGCCTGTAAACCCCTCGTTTACCATAGTGGGGCAGTAAAAAATGGGGAAGGCGTTGAACCCGTTCGCCTCTGCTTCCGTGATTCGCTGGTTCTGCTCTTCGGGTGAATAACCGAGAGTCTCTTCAATCAGGATCCCAGGCCACGACTGTATCGCCCAACGAGGCGGTGTCAGACTGCCCAGTTCCTGTGCTGGCGGATGATACCCATTATGGTTGGTGACATAAGTTGCGACCATGAGCCCGATCTGCTTCTCCTGTGACATGCACAACAAGGCCCGCGCCGACTCCCGAGCCTGGCGAAGTGCCGGCAAGAGCAGCGAAATCAGCAGGGCAATGATCGAAATCACCACCAGCAGTTCTATCAATGTAAATCCCGCCCGCCTCATCACATTCCGGCGCAAACGTCGCCTCAAGATAGATAGTAAACTCTGCGGGTACTGATGTTTCAAATTCTCAAGGCCGGAGATCATTCGCATCGCTACATCTCCAAACCGGTAACCAAAAAACATGGGACTAACTCCCGTTAGCCCCATGTAAAAACAATATCAAACTATATTTTGTTAGTCAAGTTAACGACGGCGGCCCAGTATCATCAGACCACCTGCAACCAGCAGACCCAGCGCTGTCGGCTCAGGCACCAAACTGGTGTTCCACGCCAATACGCCGTTACCGCTGCCATCGCCCGGCAACAGGGCGACGTCAGAGATACGCATTTCGTCCACCAAGGCATGCCCGTTGAAATTGGTCGTAGCCGCATTGTTCAGCAAGCGGAGCGGCGCATCGAGGACCGCCTGCGCGACCAGACCGGTCGCCGATGCCTTCTCCACACCATTGACATAGATGAAGAGTTCACCGGTGTCATGGTTTGTGGTCACCGCAACGTGCTTCCACACGTCCTCGACGGGCCAATCCGGTCCCGTGGTGGCTCTGGTGCGATTCCCACTGCCACCGCTGGTGCCGTAGACGCTCAGGTCGTACTCGAACCCGGTCGGAGATGGATTCCCTAGATTACCCATGCCGGTGCTAATCTGCCACCGATTGGCTTCCTGCCCACCGCCGCCAGGCGAAATGCTCGATACGGGGCCCAGAACATTCCCGAAGGTGTAGCTGAGGCCCTTGTGCCAGAACTCGACCGTCAATTGCCCGGTCTTGCTTGGATGAAGCAAGTCAGTCGAAGGGGTATCGATAACCCGACCAAGACCACTGGGGACCGACAATGACGTGCCCATGCCGATCGCCGCAGGGACGTCAGAGCCGTAATGAACCTTATTAAGGGTCAAATGTCCGTATTCATCGTGATACACGAAATCAAGGTTGTTGCCGGATGAATCGCCAAAAGCGGTACCGTCTGAAACATTCACATCGGCCGGACCGCCGTCGAAGAGCCACAGCCCCACCGTGGCCGCACGAGCCCCACTAGTCAAAACCAAGACCACCGCAAGTGTCATACCCGTCAACATTTTTCGATAGCTCATATGCATTCTCCCTTTCAAAGAGTTTTATACGCTGCAAACGTTACACGTACTCACACAAGCACGCCTATCAGTCACACCATTGCAATACCAAGAGCCAACTGCCACTACTCCCATCTAATATCCTTTCTTCGTTAAAGCCACTGGCAATGAAATTCAGAAGCCTTTTCTTCTTCCCCTGATCAGCAGTGCGATCGTACTCAGTGCCAATACCGCGACAGTAGTCGGCTCCGGTATTGGACTAGCCACAGCCACGCTACCAAAGTTCTGCTGCACCGATATAAGATCGGCACCCGTGACCTGGCCATCGTTGTTCGCGTCACCCTGGAGCGGAGTGGGGCCGACGCTGCCAAAGTTTTGCTGTACGCCGATCAGATCAGCGCCCGTGACCTGACCATCCTTGTTGGCATCACCGGCCAGTCCCGTGGGGGCATCAGCCGCCAATGACGCGTTCCAAGCCAATTCGCCTTCTCCAGTACCGTCGCCCGGCAGCAGAGCCACGTCAGAGATGCGAAGTTCATCAATGAAGCCAAAGCCGTTAAAATTTTGTGTCACGGCATTGGCCATCAAGCGAAGACAAGCCTTACCCGCACCCTGACAAACCTCTTCGTCTTTGGGAACAAAGAGTTCGAAGTCGCGATCCGTCAGCCCGCCATCCCAATGAGCGACCTCTGCGCCGTCCACATAGATGTGGGTATCGCCTGAAACCGTACTGGCGGTAAAGGCAACGTGCTTCCAGACGTCCTCTGTCTCAGAGCCGCCGAACCCCAGCGATGGTGCATCGTAGTCCTTGTCTGTTTTTTGTTTGCCAGCCTCCAAACTAGCCGTCGCACCACCCGCTCCCGCGTTGTCTATCCAGACCCCCACATACGCGTAGGCTGGGCGAAACTGTGCAGGCACCCCGAGACTGTCGATGCCTGTGGTAATCTGAATCCGATTCGGGTCAAGCCCGGTACCAGGCCACGGATTGACCGTGCCTAAGACATTTTGAAATTGCGTGTCGCGAGTTTTGTGCCAGAACTCAATCGTCAATTCACCGGTCTGGGCCAATGAAAACCGATCGCTCGCAACGCTGTCAATCACTCGGACGAACGGCCCTGTTTCCAATGCGGTTCTTCCTGGACTGGAAATCGTTCCGGCCACGTCGCTGGTATATTGAGCGCCCACCATACTCGTCGAGTTCTCGGTCTCCGGCGTATATGTGAAATGCAACTCATTTCCTGAACTGTCCAACAGTTGACTTCCATCGAGAAAATTGACACCGATTTCATTGTCGCCTGCATCGAACAGCCAAAGTCCAACCGTATCGGCGTACCCGGTACTGGTCATGCCCAACACGAAAGAAAATACAAATCCTGCTCGCTTTAATTCATGCATCAAGGTTTAACTCCCAATTTAAAAGTTTCCGACAGAGCAATGTCGATCTGCTAGTACTTATTAATCTTGTTGAAATGGAAAACCAATAGACAATTCTACCCCACAATAATGGTCTATGCCTAAAAAATACCGCTCACAATAAGCCATTGTCCACTAAAATATAATTTTGTCAAGAAAATACTTCAGTACTCATGATTGGAAGAAGTCCGATAGGAATCGGTCCAATCCATAAAATCATTCAAAATGAACACTTATCATCCAGATCAGTGCCTCCTGCAACCTCGGCCAGCCATGTATTGACTACGGATGACAGGCCAAAAGCTTGGCCCCTGCCTCGCACCGGTCTCGGGCCTGTGTCAGCAGGGCCATGGCCTTGGCACTACCCGCCGACATCCAAGGGCCACCGTCGACGGCACGAACCATCGGATCGGGCAAGATCAACATCCGCGGGTCTGCCATGTCGGCCCCACTTGAATCCACCGTCGGCATGGAAGGGTTGATGATGAGATAGGCCAGATAGGCGCCCGCCTGTTCAATCGTCTGGGCAGTCATTTTATCGTAATTAGAGCTACACTTGCCACAAGAGACGATGTGGGCCCTCACCCCCGCCGGCTTGCCTTCCGCAGTGGGGCCGGAGGGCGACTCAACCGGCTCCTGGCGTTGGGCAACGCCGATAAATATCTTGCCCGTATTCAAATCGTAGTAATGGACCTCGCCAACGCCTGCCGATGATCCGCGTGATAGTCCGCGGCCAATCAACACCGCGCACACTACGATACCAAGGACGGCGATGACCGTAACCACAGCCGAGTTTTGATTCAATATGTCGCGAAGTCCCATTGGTTGTGATCTCCTTGTTCGGTACTGGCTCCGATCATAGTAACACTGGAACTGCGCCGGTTGCGTCCGGAGCAACGACGTGATCGATTTTTCTGATCTGTCATCTGCTGGCACCGACTGACGTCCCAACACAACTCAATTCTACCATCACCATGGCGCTGCGAGCAATGTCATTCCAGCAGGAAAATGTGGATATGATGGCTGTCATGGCCCACAAGATAAAAACCCAACGCCACCACGATGTCCGGCTTCAAGCACTCTGCTCGACCAACCAGGCATGGGCGGATGCGTCTTCTGGAAATGGCAACACCGATCATGCGACCCACAACACACTCCTGATGGGTCAAATACTTTTCGCTGCATATCAGACCCCCACCGGTGATATCGAGGTAAGTATTCACGATGGACACGACAATCACGGTGGCAAGGGGTGGGCCAAGCCCGAGAATGTCACGGTCGACTATTCTCGGCGCGAACACGAGACTTGGACCGCCCCAACGCTCATTCACGGGCCTGACGATGTCGTCTGGCTGTTTTATCTCAGCCAAGAGAGGCGCATGCTGTTTTGCCACCGGCACTTCGGCTCGAGGTGGGGCCAGCGCATGGATCTGCAGGGCATCCATCATGTCGTGCCATTCAATGACGGACACTTCAGCGAAGAGCGGGCCCCGCTGGCTGGATTTGAAGTCATCCGTGCCGATCATTCACTCTTGCTGTTGCTGGAAAGCTCCGCTGAATTCTGGGATCCGCCCCTTGAGCACTTTGAATCTCCTAACGACTTTGTCGGACCGAATTTTGACCCCCGCCTGGCTCCCGGTCGAAACGATGGCTACCCCCTGCAAAGGTCGCGTGAGATTCATGCAGCCCATCCGCGGGCACAACCCGGCGAATCGGTCCTATTTGTCGACAATCTGGAAGTTGCCCAGATCCAGGGCCTGCACTGGAGTCCCGAGACCGCCCAGAAGCATTCAGCTAATCCCGTGATTCGCGCGGGGCAAAACATCTGGGAAGGCCGCTCGCTAAACCTGAGCGGTGCGACGGCACTGCACGACGACGGGAAGTACCGCCTCTGGTACGCGGCGTACGAAGTCGTTGGCCAGGGTCAAGTTCCCAAGTACGACAAGTTGCCGGAAAACTGGCAAAAGTACAACCGGGTCTGTTACGCCGAAAGCAATGATGGTATCCAGTGGACCAAGCCTCCCTTGGGACTGGTGGAGTACGGCGGCAGCAGCAAAAACAACATCGTGCCCAATCTCTGGCGATCGCCACTGATCGTCAAGGATCAGCACGAGAAGGACCCGCAGAGTTATTACAAATGCGTTCTGGAGTGGGAGGTCGATTCATTCGTGCCCACGTATATGCGATACAGCACCTCACCAGATGGGCTGCAATGGACTTCGCAACCCGGCGAACGCACTTACCCCGGCACGCGACCTTGGTACTTCGGGTGGACGTCGTTTTTCCGCGACGACACTGATCCCAATCCCGACCGTCGTTGGAAAGCGTACGGTTACTTCGGCACCGGACCGACGCGCCGCGGATCGGGATTAGCTTACAGCGCAGACTGCATCCACTGGCAGTGTGAACCGGAAAATCCCATCATCGGACGCCGGCAAGTGCGTGCCCCATTTATCCATGACCTAGTGGTATGGCAGGAATCTGGCCTGTACCTCGGCCTCTTGCAAGTCAGTGATGCCTTTCACAACGAAGAATACGAGTTGGTGGTCAGCCGTGATGGAATCCACTTCAGCATGGTCATGGACACACACAAGTTTCTTGCTCGGGGCCTCCCAGACCAATGGGATCACGGCTCACTGCTAGGCTGTACCATGCCCCTGCGAATCGGTGATCGACATTGCTTCTATTACGGTGGACAAAACAACCCCTCTGACGGGACCGGGCATGAAACTGATCGATGGAATGATCCAGAGGCCGCATTGGCCCATTGCGGCCTAGCGACCGTGGGCGTAGGGCGTTACGCCGGATTCAGCCCTACCTCCAACAGTGATCCAGGCGCACTGGTGACGGTACCCATTTGCCCAGGCAAAGACCAACAAGCGAGACTCTGCATCAATGCCCGCGTGCCGCAAGGCGGCCTTGTCCGCGTCGCCTGTCTCGATGCCGACACGCGACAACCTCTGAATGGCTGTTCACTCGAAGCTGCCACCCCCATTCAAAAATCAGGCGTCTGTGAGCCGGTAACGTGGAAGGATGCCCAGCTCCCCACAATCCCGACCAAACCTTTTCGCCTCCAGCTGGAGGTTGTCGGACTAGAAACAAAGATCTTCGGCTTCTCGTGGAGACGCTGATCCAGGCAAAACTGGTGATTACTGGATCACCGCGATGTTCTCCCAATCTTCCAGGACCAGGTGTGCCTGCCAGCCGGTTTTCCCCCTGGTCAAATTCGGTATCGATCTGAATGGACCGGCCGTCAATGTCAAAGCACAGCACCTCGGGACGGCGTGATTCAGGCCAGCTAAACCGGCCCGAAACAGCGGTAACGATACGTTGCTTGCCGGTCACATAGCCGACACCAAGGTGCACCGGTGTGATGGGATACATGTGGTTGATCGGTCCGTATTCACCAGCGCCGGGTCCGGTCTCTGGAATTTCATTGCTGTAAAAGTAGTAAAGAGAGCCGTTTCGCAGATGCGTGATGACCGCCTTTATGACCACGCTGGCGTAACGGTCCATGCCTTCCTGTCCCAACCGGTGTACGCGCACACCCAAACCGATGGGCGTGGACAAGTGCCCCGCACACAACCGATCAACCACCGGCGGCATCTGGCCCCGAGCAAGCTCGAGCGGGGCAATGGGCCGTGACGGTGGTCACCGTGTGGGAGAACTCCTGGTGACGACAGGCTGCCAGGCGCCGTGCTCGCGATCCCCAGGGGCTTCGGCGAGCATATTTAAGCCGACTATCTCATCCGGATAGGAAAAGCAGCTGTGGATTACAAACCGGTCCCCGGCGACCGCCAAGTCCAAGGCGCCACGGCGCCCGATGCTCAGTTTGAATCCGGCACCGTGAAACTCCATTGGATCACCCAACGTTGCGGCGGACTCAGGGGCCGTCCCCTCGGCTGGCAATGCCTCCGCTGAACTGATCGGGTTCTTGGCACTACATCCAGATAACGTCCACGCCAGGAGTACCAAAAATAAAACCGCCGATTGC
>CAUZOD010000084.1:0-10155 GCA_963581115.1 Phycisphaerae bacterium
TAGCCCCCAGCGATCTGGCAATTGCGGGGCGCTACGTGTTCACACCAGATATCTTTGCTTGCCTGGATCAGACCCGCGCCGGGGTCGGCGGCGAAATCCAACTCACTGACGCGATGAATCTCCTGGCCAAGGATCAACCTGTCTACGCCCTAGACTGGCAGGCCAAGCGATACGACATCGGCAACCGCGTCGAGTATGCCAAGTGTTTTATTGATTTCGCACTAAGACGTGAAGATACCGCTGACGCGATCCGAAACCACCTGGTTCAAGTGAATCTCTCCCCCAAGCAATGACGAAGAAGTTCGTAGTAGATCTTGGACCTGTAAGCGTATCGAAGTGCCAATCGCTTCACCCAGATCGAAGCTACCACCCTCAGTAATTTTCACCATCGGAAGTGATGATCTGCGGCAAAGGGTCGCTGCAATGTTGGCCTTGCAAGTGGGGAACCCCTTGCCCCGTATTCGACTCCACCGGCACCATGGGTGTCACCGGTGCGATTCGTATGTACGACCAAGCCCCATCGAATCCTTCCTCCACTCGCCAGGATCTTTCCATCCAGTCCACGACCCCGGTGGCGTCCTGGAGTTTCAGCGATTCCCCGACGACTCATGATTCACACCAGCGAGTCGTTCCAATGACGCTGCGGTTCTATCCAAAACAATCAATCTTTGAGATCTTTTTTCAACGCCACGATTCGACGGGCGATCCTGTCGCGCAATTCTAGATACCAAGCATCGTTCTGCGACCAATGCACGGTGCTGTAGAAGAACCGTTTGATGTCATTCAATACCGTCTCCGCTTCGGCAGTATTCACCCCTTTGGCCGCAGCTTCTTCCGCCAAATTTTCCAGAAGATACGCGTACTCGAAATCATCCACTCCCTCACGATATGCCATCACGCGTAACGAAGGAATGATCGTAAAATCAGGCAGTGGCGAGACTCCTTCCTTGCATGGTGGATAAAAAAAGGACATTGCGCCGTTTGCCCACCGGGTCCAAGGGTCTTCCCAGGGGTTGTCGATGTCCGACCCGGTGGCAGCCGCCCACATAAACGACGCCCAGCAAAGATAGCCCCCGCCCCCATAATTGAATATCTCCAGTCCAAATGCACGATTGTTGATCCCTGGAGTATCAATCGCTACGCGGGTGGTGTGGGTGACGTATGTCCATAGCTTCTCACGCACCGGCTTGACGTCATAATCGCTGAAGTAGTGCTTCTCCCACCACTGGTAATTCTCTTGCGCCTCAGGAATGTAGATGTCAAGCAACTCGTTGAAGGCATACCCTTCGTCATCAGGATTCTCCTTGTGATTGAATCCCGACGGGCCCTGCATAGTCCACATGACCTTGATCCGGGCGGTGTAGGGATCTGACTTGAGCAGCCGCAGAAAGTGCAGGAATTCCCCATAGCCACGGTAGGCAGATTCGTCGACCAGAATACACGCATGGTCGAGCCAGCCATGCCGGTCCAGATTCCGAGCAATGGCTCCGTAGAAGTCAAGCAGGAGCCGATCATATTGATTTCGACTGATCTCGATAATGTCTCTGTACTCTGTCGACCCGCTCTCCGAAGCCAGATCATATCCAACCTTAGTATTCTGGCGAAACGTCTGCCACGCCAGTGAAACATGCCCGGGGTCCCGGAAGTACGCGTCGCGCTGCGCACCGGGCAGATGCTTGAACATGTGCAGCACGCTGGGATTGGTATGGACGAGGGTAAAGGCATTGACCTTCAGGTCATCGATATAGTGCTCCAGGTCTCTGTTCAGTTCAGTAAAGTCCCAGTCATAGAGTTTGAAATAATTGCCCGGCTTGTCGTGGTTGTATCCCTCCGGGGGCGGAGACCAGTTCATTCCGATCTCACTGTATTGGGCTACATTGTGCGGAGTAAACTTGTTCTGAGCCATCACGTCGTAGTAATGACGTGCAAGCTTCTTGATTTCCTGCTTTGAAGACAGACCATGGAAATCCGCAGGAACCCTCTTGTCCTGATACGCTTTGGTGATATGAGAGCCGCCCCAGGAAGACCTAAACGGCGAAAACTCTGGAAGTTCAAAATCATAAACTTCCACCGCCAGCAAGATCTCTATCGGTGGCATGCCATCGCTGTGAATCGCAAGTTCCCCCTTATAGATCCCCGCCCGCGTTCCGGCTGGAACGCGCACCGTGACCCAGAGTACGTGATTGCCTTTTCGTGGCGCCAGTACCATTGGTGACACTGAAACCAATGCGTCAGCAATGTGGCCTTGGTAGTGTACCGGGGTGATATACGATCCGCGGCGAATAGGAACGTAATCCGCCACATAGAACGTGACCTCCGAAGACTCGATACTAGACTGCCGTCCCCTTAGGGGAGTTGCGACCACCTTCTGGAAGACCCAGTCATTATTTGGGCGCAGCACGAGTTGAAATGATTGAGATTCATTGGCGGCACAACTAATTCTCACCCCCGGTCTGGTGGGACTGGGCGGAGACGTGTTCGGCGTCAACTTGACCGTCGTCTCCGCGAACCAGGCCGTGACCTGATCATTCGAGATCAACCGGTACGCAGTCTGGCCCAAGAACTTTTCGGCATCGGTAATCCTCGTTGCGTGAACGACCGTACCTGGGATCTGATGATACCGCTTCCGGGGCACAACCAGATTGTGTCCGTTGACTGGCTGGTAATACAGAAACCATTGTTTTTTCCCGGGAATCTGGAATTCAGCGAGAAACTTCATCTCCACCCGCCTGACCGACAGATCCTTCACACCTGCCACGAAACGCTCGGTGCTGCCCAGATCCGCAGGCCCGCTGACCACCTGACTTCGCACATCAAGCCGCAGTGGCGAGCCATCTGACAAAAGCAATCGTTCATTTTTCTGCATGGTCTTGGGTAAAAGCTTCGGCTCATAGGATGAGCGGTAGGCATCGCGACGCAATTCATGTCCTAGATCAAAAGTCTGATCGTATCCAGACGCTGGTGAACTGCCCGCACCCTTGGACAGGTAACTCAGAAGATAGTACCCACCCCGCTCGGTGGGAATCTCCAATTGCTCCGTTCTGGCCACCGCCACAGGATCGACCAGTTCTTCGCTGACCGGAACAAGATAGAACCCCGCATCCACTCGCTCTCGGCTCTGCCCGTCGGCACCCATCTCGATTACCTTAAGATGGTTATAGTCAAACCAAAGAGAGTCGTAGACCATCTCTTCACGGGCATTGATCTGTGTCGCCGTAATATTGACCACGGACCAACCACTCCGCTTTGATTCCACAACAATTGGGACACGGTACTGATAGAAAGTATCGTGCCAGTCACCTGAAGCGCAGGGCGCAAACAGGAAAACAAAAAGAAGACTCCAAGTTTTCATCATATTTTCTCCTTCTGTAGAATCTTCAGGATGGGGGCCAGCGTAGCATAAGCGGTCTATAAAAAACATCCAAGCGAACCCCGGGGTTCTCATTGGTCATCCTTATAATCAACATCACCGATTTATCGCTTTGCCCACATTGACTGTCGGGGTTTTATGGATGGAATTCAGGAAATTCTAGTCTCTTCAAAACACAGGTCCTTATCCCCTTACTGGGCGATTGTTACACTCTCCACTTTTATCACCAGATCCTGCTGAGTCAGAGCAAATTCTCCCCCCCACATTTGCCCAACTGCAGGCATAAACTTCGTGAATCGAGGCAACATTCACAGCAAACGAAACGACAATCGCTTAAGATGAGCAGCCCGAATATACGGCGCAAGAGATAGCGAGATCCCATGGATTCTGAATGTGTCGCCATGTTTCGCCGGCGATATGGACCGTGCCACTGTATGGTCAGAATTCACTTCTCCTCGATCCAAGGCCTGTCACCTGGCCAAAACGATGACTCATCATGTCCGTACCGCTTGACCTGATCACCGCCAAGAAAGACTTTGATCAAGAGGGGTATGCGATCCTGACTAACTTCCTGGATGTAGCTGAAACGCGACAAACCCGCGATCGGCTCGATCGTTTCATCCGCGAATCGGTGCCCAGCCTACCCGCGAATGAGATTTTCTATGAGATTGAAGGCCAGCCGGACATGATCAAGTCGATCACGACACTGTCGAAGCAAGATTCCTATTTCCACGATCTTTTTCACTGTGAGCGATTTCTCGCCGTCGCCGCTCAAATGCTCAACGAACCGGCTTCCACCTCATCGGTACATCTGCTGAACAAGGTGCCGAGAATCGGCAAGCAGATCCCACCTCACCAGGACGCCGCCTATCTGAAGATTCCACCAGGAAAGTCAGTCACGATATGGCTGGCACTGGATGAAGCCGACGAGAACAACGGAGCGATGGTGTACCTTCGTGGCTCTCATCTGGAAGGTCTTCGCAAACATGGCGACACCGGATCCATCTACTTCGCCAAGGCGATTCTGGATTACCAGGAGCAAGACTCCAATCGGGAAGTCATGGTGACCGCCCAACCGGGGGATCTGGTCGTCCATCATGCGATGACCGTTCACCGGACCGGGCGAAACCAGAGCGATCGGCACCGGCGTGCCCTGATCGCCGACTTCATCGCCCACTCCACCCGCCCGCAGTGAAAATGAGCGGATTGCTGGCGAGGAACACCACACCATCCGGCAACAGAAGCAACCAGGCGCCACACGGCTTGAACCGCCACGCCAAAGTCCTACCCGTTTGTTGCTACTCTTGCAGTCAAACTCTGGATTCAGCATACTACGCGTCTCTTGGTCATGTGGGTTCTTCCCAAGGGGAAGTGTGCTGAAAATATTACACCAATTGTATTCACACCATGCTTCATCCCTGTTTGCCGGAATACTGCTATTCGTAGTGGCCGCTCCAGTGACCGAAGCCACGAATCCTCCCCCGGACCCTGCACTTGTCCTGTACTACAGCTTCGACAAGAACGCGGGTGAAACAGCACGAGATCGCAGCATCTATGGCAACGACGGGAAGATTATTAAGGCCAAATACCTCACAGAGCACGGTGGCCGTCAAGGTGTTCTACGCTTTGATGGCGAACAATCTGTATTATGTTTCCCCGATTCAGACTCGCTGTCTTTTGGCGGAGACATGAGCTTCGAGATGGTGGTGCGGCTTAACGCACCCAGCAAGCCGGGCATGCTCTTTGGCGACCGGAGCAACTTTGGGTTCTACGTTGGGTATTGGAACGTGCTCAACCTTGCCTACACCAACTTTGACTCCGAACTGTCCGCCAACGAATCCATAAATACTCCCGTGACACGGCGCATCATAGGCGACCGGTGGTCACACATTGCAGTCGTGATCGCGCATCCGCGAATCCGCTTCTATCACAATGGCGAGTTGGTTCGCGATGCGTACATACCCATCCCTTTTCAGAAAAGACACAAGAAAGCCACCAGCCGGATCGGGGGCTTCAAGGATCGCCATGCACCAATCGACCTGGATGAATTCCGTCTCTACCGGCGGGCACTGACCGCAACGGAAATCGCGGCACACGCCCGCGGCGAGCAGATCGATCTGAATCCAGTCCACACGAACTGGCAGTAGAACCACTCTGGTTCGAGGATGCCTTGGTCATGCGTCTCTCCTGTCTTGGAACCGACTTGACCAACCACTCGGCCGAGATGGTCCTGCTCGACGGAAGCGAAGACCCCGTGGTCACCGCACAAAAAGTGGCTATTACCGAAGCATTTTCGGGTTCAGGACGCTACGTGGCCTCAGCCAGATGGCCACTGAAGAATTTAAAAGGCAGATTCCTAGACGGTGTGGCCCGCATCCACAGCCCAGACGGCGGCTTGGTACAAACGGTGTACCGGCATGTTTTTCTGAAGAAACCGCAGTGGGTCCACAGCCCCGAAGGCAATTCGGACTAGGTCCCCGCACCCTGGACACCGATCCGAACCGATCGAGAGCCCGGCGGTAACGTGGAGGTGGGCGTCTGGGGCCGACGTTACGCCTTCGGTTCCACGCCATTCTGCCAGAGTATCGAGACCAGCGGGGCAGAGATTCTGGCCTCGCCGATGGCCCTCACAGGGCAAGCGGACGGCGAATCCATGATCTGGCAGAACGGGCGGACCTCGATTGAGCAGACTTCTGAAACCTCGCTGTCACTCACCCAGACCGCCGAGAACGACCAGGCGACGGTCCACGTCAAGGCCACCGTGCATTTCGACGACTACGCGGTCTTCGACTGCCGGATCCAGGCCCGACGCCAACTATCGGTGCAGAAGCTTACCCTGGACATCCCGCTGCGAGCACACTACGCGACGCTCTGCCAGGCCATTGGCGTCTACCCCGCCGATCCCGACATCCCGATGAAGAGGCACTTCGGTGGCGCGGTTCGCGACGATCTTGCGTTTCGCTTTAGTCCCAGCATCTGGCTGGGCGATGAGCAGCGAGGACTCTGCTGGCAAGCAAAATCTGATCAGGACTGGCACCGTGCAAACGAACAGAAGTCGATCGAGATCCTGCCCCGTGGCGACGTCACCACCTTCAGGGCCAACCTGGTAAACGTGCCCACCCCCCTCGCTGCCGGTGATGCACTCGACTACAAGTTTGCGCCTGTTGGCGACGCCTTCCAAACCCATTGAGCGAGACTCCTGGGATCTGCGCATCGCGTGATGTGAACCCTATGGCCAATCTCTCTCCGCCCCGGACGAAACGGTTCGCGGCAAACCCGCAATTCAGTTCTACCAGGAAATGGGCATACGGCATCTGTCGCACCACTGAGTGCGACATGTGGCCTTATCCTCTCCCCGTACACGAGCGATTCCCTCCTGGAGCCCCGGAATTCGATCTCCACGGTCTTCACATGCTCAATCGACCACTCAAGCCCTACTCACCTGGCCCCAGTAGCCCGGAAGGCACACCTCGCCCTGGCCGGTGGGAATGGATTACGGAGCTGATTCACAGGCGACCATGATCTACTGCCCCCAGAGTCAAGCCCTGCAAGACGCCTACGTCCACGCCCTGGTGCGGCGAATGGATATCTACGGTGACGACGGTGTGTATCTCGATGGAACCGGTGGGATCAACGCCTGCCGAAACACGCTGCACGGTTGCGGATACCGCGCCAAGGACGGTGCCATTCGTACCACCTACCCGGTCTTTGCGAATCATCAGTTCATGAAAAGAATCTATACCGCAGTCAAGCAGAGACGACCGGATGCCGTTGTGGATGTCCATCAATCCTATGGCATCAATCCGGCTGCGCTGACTTTTGCCGACATGCTCTGGACCGGAGAGCACTGGTTCCACTTGCGGCACACGGGAGCCAAGGGCCACTACATCTCCGCAGAACTGTCCCTGGACATGTTTCGCACCGAGTTCATAGGCTATCCCATCGGGGTCGCGGCGGAAACGCTGGCGTATCGGCTCGGACCGGCTATAAAGGTGGCCGCGATCTCCTTACTGCACGACATTCCCATTCGGCCCAGCACCCCGAAGTTTGACGGAGTCTGGCAGCTCAACCCGCATGACAGCACCTACTTCGACACCATGACCAAAATCTGGAAGGTACGGGATAACTTCAAGGCACAGAAAACCCAGAAGCTCTTCTACTGGAACAATCCGGATTACGTCCGGGTGGCGCCGGAAAACTGCCACGCCACGCTCCTGAGACATCCGGACAACGGTGTCCTGGCCTTCATCACGAACCTGCGCCGTGACCCCGCAACAGTGACACTTCAGTTCAACCTGGGAAGCCTGGGACTCGGTGGCAAGCAACTCGATGTATTGGACACGCTGACGGATAAGCCAGTCACTCTGACACCACAAGGAGACCTCTCCATTGCCCTCGGTTCGGAGCAGTGGACCTATGTGTGGTTGCGGCCCAAATCCGTGGTAAAATAATGCCCTGACACACCACAGGAAAGAGGTCTTCCTGCCAATCCATGGAAAGCCGTCGGCGATGATTGGCTGATCTTGATACCCGGCTTCAGGTAATCTCGGAGAACCAGTAGGTAATACGTAATTCGGATAGCCATCGACCTGTATGAAATAGGCTTGAGTACCACACACGGGGCCAAACGTAAAATGAAAGGGGTCATGAGTAATGAAGATATGCCTGATTGGCGCCTTTGACACCAAAGGACCGGAATACGCATTTGTCCGTGAACAGATCTTGGCACGGGGACATGAAGTGCTCACGGTCAATATTGGGGTCATGGGATCCACGCAACTCTTCCCCGTCGACGTGGAAGCGGATGTGGTCGCCAAAGCCGGTCGCAGTACTCTTGAACAACTTCAACAAAAGAAGGATCGCGGCGAAGCAATGAAGGTCATGTGCGCGGGGGCACCGGCCATTGTTGAAGCTCTATACACAGACGGGAAAATCAAAGGCATTCTCGGAATGGGAGGAACGGGCGGAACGACCGTGGTCACCGCCGCCATGCGGCCCCTTCCGATCGGTGTGCCCAAAGTATGTGTGTCCACCGCCGCATCGGGTGATGTCGCCGTTTACGTTGGAACCACGGATATCACGATGATTCCATCCGTCGTGGACGTAGCTGGCGTGAACCGTATCTCAAGAATCATCTTCGCAAGGGCGGCCGGCGCGATATGCGGAATGGTTGAGGCCAAGGTACCGGAATGCGGGGAGGACAAACCCGTCATCGCAGCAACGATGTTCGGTAACACGACCGAATGCGTCAATACCTGCGTGGAGAAGCTTTCAGCAGAAGGATATGAAGTCCTGGTCTTCCACGCGACTGGGACGGGCGGGAAAACCATGGAGAGCCTGGTTCTTGAGGGGCTTGTAGATGCGGTGCTGGACATCACGACCACGGAATGGGCGGATACCGTTTGCGGTGGTGTCTTCGACGCGGGGCCAGAACGCCTGGATGCGCCGGGGCGCATGGGTATCCCACACCTGATTGTTCCCGGATGTGTCGATATGGCAAATTTCGGTGGCATGGGCACCGTACCCGGAAAGTATAAGGAAGCAAAACGGACTTTCTACGAATGGAACCCTTCGGTTACGCTCATGCGCACGAACAAAGCGGAAAACAAGAAAATGGGACAGGTATTTGCTGAGAAGGCCAATGCGGCCAAAGGCCCAGTTGCATTTCTTATCCCTCTCAAGGGGGTCTCCATTCTCGACGGAGACGATCAGATATTCTGTGACCGTGAGGCCGATGGCGCAATGTTTGATGCCATCAAGACCCACCTCGACGAACGCATTCCCATCGTGGAACTGGACCACAACATCAATGATGCCGAGTTTTCTGCGCACGCAGTGAAGGTGATGCTAGGCTTGATAAAAGAAACAACGCCATAGACATATAAGTAAGGGATCCAACAATGGCATTCACGAGACAACAGGTTATGGACCGCCTAAAAAAACGAATTGCCGAAGGCGTGCCGATCATTGGCGGAGGCGCAGGCAATGGCATCAGCGCAAAGTGCCAGGAAACCGGCGGCGTCGACCTGCTGATCATCTACAACTCTGGCCGTTTTCGAATGAATGGCCGGGGATCTCTCGCAGGCTGCATGCCCTATGGCGATGCCAATGGAATCGTCCTGGAGATGGCAGGTGAGGTATTGACGATCGTTCAGGATACTCCCGTCTTGGCAGGGGTATGCGGGACCGATCCAACTCGCCTGATGAAGGTATTCCTGGAACAGGTGCGTGCTGCAGGATTTTCCGGAGTTCAAAACTTTCCCACGGTTGGGCTCTGCGACGGACAATTCCGCGCTAATCTCGAAGAGACCGGTATGGGTTACGATCTGGAAGTCCAGACGATTCGCCTGGCACGCGAGATGGACCTGTTCACTACGCCCTACGCTTTCAATGCCGAAGAAGCCAGGGCCATGACCGAAGCTGGTGCAGATGTGATCGTCGCTCATATGGGGCTAACCACAAAGGGGTCCATCGGCGCGTCAACCTCACTGACACTAGAACAATGTCCATCTCAGGTCCAGGAGATCTGCGACACCGCCAAAGCCATCAACCCGGACATCATCGTGCTGTGCCACGGCGGCCCGATCTCCATGCCAAGCGATGCTGAATATATCCTACAGCAGACCACGAGTGTTGATGGCTTCTACGGCGCTTCTAGTGTCGAGCGCCTACCGGCGGAAATCGCGATCAAGCAACAGATGGAAAAATTTAAGGCTATTCGTTTCAACTAGATGCTCACAATCCCATCGGACCTCCTCCTTCACCGTGCCGAGTTTCGGGTTGCA